>CAZNTR010000043.1:0-24039 GCA_964575925.1 uncultured Chitinophagales bacterium | reverse complement strand
GTTACTGGGAGAATGTACGGATAAACAATCTCCACTTTAATGTAGCAACTCCAGTTCGTGAATAGGGTACTCGTTAATTTGAAGGTTAAAATTCACCTCAAACTTTATTTGATCTATGAAATCTTTTCAAACTACTTTGTTTGTTATTGTACTATTATCGTTTCTATTTCTTCCTAATGAAACAATTGAAGCTCAAACGATAGGATTACGCAAAGACTTATATGACATTGCCATTGCGCCTAATCCAGCACGAATTCAAAAAGATTTAGAAAAATTAGTCTCTTTTGGAACGCGACATACTTTGTCTGATACGGTTTCGCAAACTAGAGGAATCGGAGCGGCAAGAAGATGGATTAAAGCAGAATTCGAATCTATTTCTAAGCAAAATGGAAATAAGTTGGAAGTGTTTTATGTTTCTGATACAGCATCGAATGCGCGAATTCCAAAACCTACAAAAATTGTGAATGTAATTGCGGTTCAATGGGGAAAAACAGACAAAAATAGAATGCTTATGATGTCAGGGGATATTGATTCCCGAATTTCTGATGTCAGGAATTATACCGATGATTCGCCAGGCGCCAATGATAATGCCACCGGAATTGCTGGTATTTTAGAAGCAGCAAGAGTGCTATCAAAGTATGATTTTGATGCAACAATTGTTTATGCCGGACTTTCTGGTGAAGAACAAGGATTAAATGGAGGGGCGATTCTAGCCAGATTTGCAAAAGAAAAAGGTTGGAATATTGATGCCGTATTAAATAACGATATGATTGGAAATATCGAAGGTATAAATGGTGTAATTGATAACAGAACGGTTCGAGTATTCTCTGAAGGAACAAGAGCAGTCGAAACTGAACGAGAAGCAAGAATTCGTAGATTTACTGGAGGTGAAGTCGATTCTCCATCAAGAAATTTAGCTCGCTACATTAAAAGTATTGGAGAAGCAACTGTTCCAAATATAGATATCATGATGATTTACAGATTGGATCGTTTTGGAAGGGGTGGACATCACAGACCGTTCAATGATGCAGGATTTCCAGGAGTTCGAATTATGGAGGCTTGGGAGCATTATGATAGACAGCATCAAGATTTAAGAACAGAAAATGGAATTAAGTATGGCGATGTCCTAGAAAAAGTGAATTTCCAATATGTAGCAAAATGTACCGGTTTAAATGCTGTTACTTTAGCAGCTCTGGCTTGGTCACCTGCGCCACCATCAGATGTGCAAATTTCTGGTGCTGTTTCATCATCAACAACCTTAAAATGGAAAAAATTAGATAAACATCCTCGTTTTGTGGGCTATAAAATCTATTGGAGATTAACTACTGACTCAGAATGGAAATGGTCTCGTTTTGTGGGCGATGTTGCAGAATACAAATTAGATAACATCATTATAGATAATTACTACTTTGGAGTTGCTGCTGTTTCTACCGATGGAACAGAAAGTCCAGTTGTGTTTCCTGGCCCAGCAGGAGCTTTTTAATAATAGATGAATGAGAAATTTAAAGTCTCTCTTCGGCAAATTTTAGTCAATAACCCGATTTTTGAATCGGAGAGAGATTTAGAGAGTGGTCAACTCTGAAATAAAAATTTTGATATGAAATCCCACCAACCCTATTATTTGTTCAGTATAATCAATTGCTTAGGTTCTTGGAAAAAGGGGGAGATTCTTAGTTTTGAGTTCTGCATTAAGATTAGCGCCAGAAATTGAGTTGTCACGAGTGGACACTTGCGCCAGAAATTGAAAGACCCCAAAAAGCGACTATTAACTATTTCTAATGGACGCTTTTCTTTATTGATTCTGATTTAAGTTTAAAAAGCCCAACCAAACTTTAAAAATTCGATATCTAAAATCATGGTAGCATCGTCATTTATCTCAAGGAAACTAGAGTAGAAATGATCGTTTTTACCAATAAAATATCGACCCACATTTAAACTAGTGCCCCAATAAATACCTTTATAGGAAAAAATCCTATAGCCGATACCAATACCTAAGCCAACTTTAACTATTGATTCACGATCATTTTTTGTAGAAATATCATCGTAATAATAGTCATAATTATTTTTCTGACCATTCAAAAAAGCAAAACGAGAAAATGCACTAACATAAAAGCCGCCTTGTCTGTTACTTAAGAAGTAGCGATAATGACCGTCTAATGTGATTGCTGTTAATTCATAATCATCTTGTGCAATTTGAACATAAAGTGGGAATGCAATTTCAGATCTTCTGTCAATATCGAAAAATGACAAGCCTGCACTAAACGTATAAGCTTCGTCGAAAGAAAGAAGTCTAAAAAGATTTACTTCAACACCAAACGTTTTAGTCTTTAAAGGATTTCTATCTAACCGTTCATTCATTTGTTTTTGCAAAGCAAGAATGGAATCTAATTTTGCAGAATCAGTAGATTTAGAATCCTGAGCTATTGATAGATTAACTAGTGTGAGACTAAAAATTAATTGAAGGAAAACAAATTTATTTTTCATAAAGTAAGTAATCTGTTAATTCGTTTGAACAGCCGAATATAACCATAAATGTTATAAGAAATTAGATTCAGAAGACTTGTTTTGATTAGATAAACTGTTATAAGGAAAAAAAGGATGAAAATGAGCTTTTTAAGTATTGATTCCAATCAAGAAACTCAATTTTTCGGAATTTTACCATTCCAAATCCTTCAAATTTGCTACTATTTTACAGAAAACTACTTTACAGAATAAACTCATTTCTTTAATCTGCGAAAGTTAAAAATTGAATCCAACATGTAAACCAGGTTCAAATAGGAAGTAATTCGGCCATTTTTTTTCAATTGCGGCAAAAGATTTGGGAACATTGGTATTAATTGGCCAATTGGTAATTGCTATGGAGGGGTCAATAAAAAAACGTTTACTGTAAAAATCTAAATGATACCCAAAACGATACGTCATGAATAATTGAAAACCACGTTATATCAATTTATCATGATCATCAACATAGTTTTGTAAGGCATTTATTGCATGTAATGCAACATAAGCGCCTTTCCATAAAAAACGCTGATAAACAAAGGCAATCCCAAATGCTCTAATGTATCCTGGATAGTTCTCATCTTCTTTTTGGAAAGAATCTCCAAATGGAATTCCTAAAGGCCAAGCATATTTCCATGTTTTAATTTCAATTGAAAACGCATCTTTAGCTGTTAGTCGATACCCGAAATTAAATTGTATAAAATCAGGAGAATTAGGGTCATCGGGTATGAAATTTCCAAGTACAAAGAGCGTACTTCCTATAAAATACTTTTTTTTAGTAGAGTCTTCTCGTATTTGTTGAGCGCTACTTTTTGACATTTGTACGTGAACAAGAACTAGAAATAAAACGAAATACTTTAGCATAAAAAATGTATTGTGATCATGATTGCTAAAGATAAGTCGAGTGATTTCTAAAATACCTTAACTTAAGTTAAGAAATAAGGCTTATGCAGTAACTTGCAGTGCAAGACGTTTTCTGATTCGACTTAATGATTCTGGTTTCATTCCCAAAAAGCTTGCTAATTGATATTGTGGTACACGTTGTATTAAATCAGGTCTTGATTTTACTAAATTTAAGTAGCGTTGTTCAGGTGTAGATGTTTTAAATTCATCAAGTATAGCTTGCTTTGTAACGACTAATTCTTCAGAAATAATACAACAAAGCGTTTCAAAACGAGGGAATCGTTCAAACATAATTTTTTCCATCTCAGCATTAGCAACAACTAAAATACTGTCCTCAACACATGAGATGTAGTATTCAGAAGCTTTGTGATTTATGCTACAAAGTGGGCTTAATGATTCCGATTCAGTATAAAATGCAGTGGTTTTCTCTTCTCCATTTATACAATAATAGCAACGAATACAGCCCTTTATTACAAAATAGCCTTCATTTGAACATTCACCTTCACGAAGTAAAATACTTCCTTTTTTGAATTGTTTAAACAAATCTAAATTTAGAATTGCACTTGCTTCATCTTCTGTAAGAGTCATAAATCTTGAAATATAATCTATGAGTACGTTTTTCATATTGGCTAAGTGGCTTTAATAAATTTTCTAGGTAGTTTATAATGATATAAATAATTTAAAAAAAGTAATCATGAGTCCACTCCGAAAAGTCGATTCTGTTGGTTTACACCCTTCCAAATTCTCCGAATTCGACGAATATATTGTTAAAAACTACTTTTCGGAGTACGATCAATCATCAGTTTAATAAACTGCAAGATTAGGTAAGTGTAATCATTTTTTATTCACCAATTCAAAAAATGTACTTGCGTTTCAACGTTAAAAGTAACTCAACTTACAGACTTAGACCCTATGTTAGTTTATTAATTTTTTAAAATGTTCAATTTTGCAAAGAAAATAAAACAAGAACCTAATGATAATACATTGTTCGTTTTCATAAACATTATTTCGTCATATGGAGCTCCGATGCATTATCTTTGCCATTGAACTAAACTAAACTATTCAAAAGAACTGCTTATAGTGTAAATAGAGATTTGACCGAGATTTTGTGTCGGGGCATAGGATGACTTTTTTTTGCAAAAAACAGTGAATTTTGTTTAGAAACGAAGTCCGAATTTGAGTTCATAAGCCGATTACAGGAAAAGGATTGTGGCAAAAATTGTTCAATTAAATTCAACATTTAAATGAATTGTAAGTTGGCATCGGTGTTCTGGTAAAATGTTCGCTATTTTATGATTGGCAACTTGAGAGTGTTACTTGTCAGATTCATGTATGTTAACTCGTTTTTAAAAGATTATTCATATACCGAACACGAGTAAAATAACTAGTTTTTAGCGAAGAATCCTTATTCGATAAAACGTTATTTAATCATTTTTTCAATGGAATTTGTTTTTTACCAAAGAAATAGAATCACTATTAATGAGCTATACCTGCACTTGAATCGGAAGTTTGATTTTAATTAAATCAAGATAAAAATCATGTAACTATATAAGGTACAATAGTTTATCAGTTATTTATAGGCTATTCATTTTAATTATTTAAAAATCGAAATGGTAAGTGATGCGAAAATTTAACTTTGAATCCTAACAAAAAATGCTTATTATTCATCCTTTAAATAGTTAGTTAAGTTATTAATATACTTTGTGTTAATAATTTAAATCATTAAATAAAGACGTTTTGATAAATTATATTGATGCCATAATTATGATTGTATATATGGCAGTTCTTCTTGGAATAGGGTTTTGGTTCATGCGTAAAAACGTTTCAACTGAAGACTATTTTGTTAGTGGAAGAACAATGAGTAGTGGACACATTGGTTTGTCCGTCGTTGCTACAGATGTTGGTGGTGGTTTTTCAATTGGTCTAGGTGGCTTAGGATTCGCAATGGGTCTTTCTGGCTCATGGATGCTTTTTACGGGATTAATCGGTGCATGGTTAAGTGCCGTAATTTTAATTCCAAGAGTCTATAAATTGGGTTTTGAACACCGTTTTACCACATTTCCTCAATTGTTTACTCATCTTTTTGACCGAAAAATAGGATTCCTTGCTGGAATAATTTCTGCAATTGGCTATTTAGGATTTACAAGTTCACAAATACTAGCCGGAGCAAAACTCGCCTCATCTTCATTTGATGGAATTACACTTGAAAGTGCGTTGCTTTTCATGGGAATCGTAACCGTGCTTTATACCGTTTTAGGTGGAATGACAGCTGTAATTTACACCGATACGATTCAATGGATTGTATTAATGTTAGGATTGTTATTTGTAGGAATTCCATTGGCCTATAACGCAGTTGGCGGATGGGAGCAGATTAAAACTGTGATTCAGCCGGAACAGCTTTCTTTAACGAATGTTACTTGGCAAACTTTGGTGAATTGGGCCGTTACAATAATACCTATTTGGTTTGTTGGAATGACTTTATATCAACGGATTTATGCTAGTAAAAGTGAGAAAGAAGCCCAAAAAGCTTGGTTCATTGCAGGACTGTTTGAATGGCCAATCATGGCATTTATGGGTGTAAGTTTAGGAATTTTGGCGCGTGTTTATGCCGATTTAGGATTATTTGAATCAATCGGTTTTGCTTCTGCTTCACAAATGGATCCTGAATTAGGTTTGCCACTATTACTTAAAAGTATTTTACCCGTTGGCTTATTAGGAATTATGATGGCGGTTTATTTTTCGGCGATCTTATCAACGGCAGATAGTTGTTTAATGGCAGCAGCAGGGAATATAATTACAGATATTATTCATGCTCTATTTCCACATTTATCGAATCATAAACAAGTTTTGCGTTTTACTCAATTAGCTACTCTAATTTTAGGAGTTATTGCTATTGTTTTAGCCTATAGTTTAGAAAATGTCTTAGAAATGATGCTCTATTCGTACGCATTTATGGTTTCTGGCTTATTAGTTCCCTTAGTTGCTTCGCTATTTTTTGGAAAACGAAATGTTCATGCAGCATTGGTATCCATGATTTTAGGCGGTTCAATAACAATGATTCTTATCATTTATAACACGAATTTACCACTAGGATTAGACCCCAATATTTTTGGATTAAGTGCATCATTAATCAGTTTTATCCTAGTTTCATTTATCAGTAAAACAAAATCCCAAGAGGTAGAAACAGTATGAAACAACTTGAATGGTTGACACCCGAATCAGATTTAAAAAAACTTAGTTCTACAATTGATATTGCATCATTTTTAGAACATCATTTAGGACGATTTGGTGATAAAAAAGAAGATATTTTAAAAGCAATTGACTATTCCTTGAATCCTGAAAAAGGTGGCTTTGTGGTTGTTTATAAAGAGGAAAAGGAAATTAAAGCAGCAGTTGTGGTGAATAAAACAGGAATGGACGGCTATATTCCTGCTCATATTTTAGTTTACATTGCTGTTCATGAGTCCATGAGAGGCAAAGGAATCGGAAAAGAAATGATGCAACAAGTTATGGAAAAAGCAAAAGGAGGAATTGCTTTGCATGTTGAACCCGATAATCCTGCAAAAAGACTCTATGAGCGCCTTGGTTTTACGAATAAATATCTTGAAATGCGATATCAACCATAATGATTTAATAATTTCGTAAAAGAAATGTTTTACATTACTTAAGATTTTGTTAAATAATCGTAACTACATAAATTATTTGAAATCAATTACTTATTTCGAGTGACTCATTTGAATGAATACTAGTTTGAACGAGGTGTCCAAGCAAATTGACCACTTTATCAGTATGTTATGCTCTTATCGAATGATATAACCAATTATTTTGCTGAAAACTACTTTTTTATATTCGCTCAACATCTATTAATAATTGATCATATCACAAAAAACTGATGATGACTATCCTCATGAATAAAATTTAATTTTAGTACTATAAATTATGTTCCTAACTACCGAGACCAATAGTTTAATAGATTTAACAGAACTAACTCAACTCCGACAATTAATACATACGTATCCTGAAGTTTCAGGAACTGAAGAAAATACAGCCAGAATTATTCACGAATTTTTATTATCCTGTTCGCCAACTGATATCATTACGCACGTTGGAGGTTATGGTATTTTAGCGACTTGGGATACTGGAAAATCCGGGAAAACCATTCTTTTTAGGGCAGAATTAGATGCGCTACCTATCGAAGAATTTAATAAATTCGCACATGCTTCCTCAAATAAAGGGTTTTCACATAGTTGTGGGCACGACGGACATGCAGCTATTTTATGTGGCTTAGCACAAGCCTTAAGTCATAAAAAAATGTACAGTGGAAAAGTGATTTTATTATTTCAACCTGCTGAGGAAAACGGAGAAGGTGCAAAAGCGATGTTAGCTGATGCAAATATGACAACAATTCAGCCTGATTTTGTATTTGCATTACACAATCTGCCGGGTTATCCTATGCATGCAATTTTGATAAAAAATGGAAGTTTTACAGCTGCTGTAAATAGTATTATCATTCATTTAAACGGAAAAACGTCACATGCTGCTGAACCAGAGCATGGAATAAACCCTGCAATTCCTGTAGCTGAAATTTTACAAGAATCCTTAAAGTTGGATAAAAATAACATTGAAGATCCCAATTTTTGCGTGATAACACCTGTTTGTGTAGAATTGGGAGAGAAATCGTATGGAATTTCAGCGGGTAAAGCATCGGTTCATTTAACCTTAAGAACTTGGAATAATCCAGATTTACGAAAATTGGAAAAAAAGATTGAATCTGTAGCGAAAAGGATAGCAAAGAAACATTCCATTAAGGTTGATTTTGAATACACACAATCCTTTTTTGCAAATGAAAACGATTCAGATGCGATTCAAATTGTGCAAAAATCTGCAGCTGATTACGGTTTAACTGTGAATTCAAGAGAATATCCTTTTAAATGGGGCGAAGATTTTGGTTTATTCACCACAAAATTTAAAGGTTGTATGTTTGGGTTGGGTTCTGGGGAAAATACGCCTGCATTGCATAATCCTGATTATGATTTTCCCGATGAATTGATAGTAACTGGTGTGAAAACTTTTTATGGAATTATTAATCAATTATTGAGCAATCGTTAAAAGAATTCATGTTTGAAACATCAAAAATTGAACTAAGTAAATCGGCTTTAAAGCAAAATTTAGCCTTTATTAATAATCGATTAAAGCCTAATACCAAATTGTGTTGTGTCGTAAAGGGTAATGCTTATGGGCACGGTTTAGGCTCTTATGTACCGATGGCTATGAAATTAGGCGTAACCTATTTTGCAGTGCACTCTGCTGATGAAGCGTATCATTTAGTGCAAGCTTGTGAGACAAAACCTGATTTATTTATTATGGGTTCTGTTGATGGGGATGCAATATCTTGGGCTGTAGAAAATGGAATAGAATTAGCTGTTTTTGATTTTGAAAGGCTAAGCCTGATTATTCAAAACGCTAAAGAGCTTAATAAAAAAGTAAAAATTCATATTGAGATTGAAACCGGAATGTGGAGAACGGGTTTTAATTTGAATCAAATTCAAGAATTAATCAAAGTTTTGATTCAACATAAAGAGGAAGTTGAATTTACAGGCTTATTTACTCATTTAGCCGGTGCTGAAAGTAGAGCCAATCATTTTAGAATTAAAGAACAACTCAAAATCTTTAAAGCTGCAATTGCCTATCTCAAAGATGCTAATTTGAATCCGAAATTTATTCATACGGCTTGTTCCGCAGGTATTATGAATTACCCTGATGCACCTGGAAATATGGTTCGTGTAGGTATTCTTCAATATGGATTTTGGCCCAATAAGGAGACCTTTATTCGTTTTTGTAATGAAGTGGGATCAGATATGGATGTTTTAAAACGAGTTATCCGTTGGACCTCATCATTAATGGCTATAAGTGAGGTGAAATCGGGAAACTTCATTGGATATGGAACTTCTTTTTTTGCCCAAAAAAATATGAGAATTGGAATTGTGCCAGTGGGTTATTCACATGGTTATAATCGAAATTTAAGTAACGTTGGTTCTGTTTTAATTAATGGAAAAGAAGCGCCGATTGTTGGGCTTGTTAATATGAATAGTATCACCGTAGATTTAAGTAATCAGCCTCAAGTAAAAAAAGGTGATGTAGTTGTTTTAATTGGAAATCAATATAAAAAATCAATATCCGTGAGTTCGTTTAGCGATCAAGCGCATCAACTTAATTATGAATTACTTACACGATTACCGTTTAAGATTCCAAGAATTGTAAAAAAATAGGTAAATGGCATTTATAAAGCTTTACAAAGACAAATTAAAACACAATTATCTCTTCCTAAAAAAACTCTTTAATAAGCATGAAATTGAATGGGGAGTGGTTTCAAAACTATTCTGTGGAAGTCCGGTTTTTATAAAAGAGTTACATAATTTGGGTTTTCGGGAAATGCACGATACACGAATCAGCAATCTGAAAACAATAAAATCAATTGATCCTGAGATTCAAACCGTTTATATAAAACCTCCAGCAAAAAGAAGTCGTTCTAGTATTATAAAATATGCTGATGTGAGTTTTAATACAGATTTACAGACTATTAATTGGCTAAGCGAAGAGGCGGTGAAGCAAAATAAAGTTCATAAAATCATCATCATGGTTGAAATGGGTGATTTGCGAGAAGGTGTGATGGGCGACCAATTAATGGAGTTTTACGAGCAAGTTTTTTACTTGCCCAATATTGAGATTATTGGATTAGGAACGAATTTGAATTGTTTAAATGGAATTATGCCCAATCAGGATAAACTGATTCAGCTTTGTTTGTATAAACAATTGATAGAATTGAAATTTAAAAAGACCATTAAATGGATTTCAGGGGGAACAAGTGTAACGCTATCTTTATTAATGAAACACCAGATTCCTAAAGGGGTAAATCATTTTAGAATTGGTGAAGCCTTGTTTTTTGCCAATGATTTATTTACTGGTGAAATTTTCGAGGGAATGCAAGAAAACGTGTTAAAACTTTTTGCTGAAATAATTGAAGTAAATGAAAAACCACTCGTTCCTAGTGGTGAACAAATTGAAAATGTAGCCGGAGAAATTCCTGTTTACCCAGAAAGTGATTACGGAAAAACTTCCGTTCGTGCCATTTTAGATGTTGGTTTGTTAGATATAAATCCTAAGTTTATTACACCTGACGATGAAGCTATTGAAATTATAGAAGCCAGTTCAGATATGCTAGTAGTTAATTTGAAACAAAATCCCAAAGGGTATAAAACGGGCGATTTGGTAAGCTTTTCTCTGAAATATATGGGAGCCTTAGGTTTAATGAATTCGGATTATATCGGAAAAGTAGTGGAATAAAAAGAATGATGAATGAGAAAAGATGAATGAAAAAATATGTCATCTCGACCAAAGATGAGCCAAGAAATCATTCAAAAAACAAGAACCTAAATCGAATCGAGTGGAGAGATCTTCGAAATAAAACACAGAACGCGTTAATATCGTTTAGCTCACAACTATGCAAAGACCAACTCGTTAACACAACCCAGTATAAAACGGAAGATTCCTCGGCTACGCTCCATACCGAAGGCACTGCGAAGCCAAATGACTTTTATTTTTTATAAAAAAAAGGTCATCTCGACCGAAGATGAGCCAAGAAATCATTCAAAAAACAAGAACCCAAATCGAATCGAGTGGAGAGATCTTCGAAATAAAACACAGAACGCGTTAATATCGTTTAGCTCACAACTATGCAAAGACCAACTCGTTAACACAACCCAGTATAAAACGGAAGATTCCTCGGCTATGCTCGGAATGACTCTTTTTTTACAAAACTCAGCTTTTCCTAAATCGCTTTTCCCAATTCGAGGTACTCATCACAATCCAAAGCCAGCCTATAACACTCATAAACCCAATCCAATCGCCGTACTTAACATAAAACGTTAGGTTGCTCAAAAGTGGAACATCCATTCTTAAAAACGTTCTTGTCCAATACTGAGATTGCTGTATTACTTCGCCATTCGGCAAAATAAAACCCGAAATTCCATTATTGGCACTTCTTGCGATACTTCTTCTTGTTTCAATTGCTCGTAAACGACCAAAACTAAAATGTTGACTATGTCCTGGAGTATCACCCCACCAACCGTCGTTGGTAATAATTCCAATTAAATTGGCTCCATTTCGCACATATTTTCTGCTCCAATCTGGAAATACTGAATCATAACAAATTAAAATGGATGAACTTCCGCCTTCAAAAGGAGCATTCACGATTTCGGTTCCTTTCCCAAAACCGACCATGGAACTCCAATCAACCCAATCTAATACATCTAATGCAACTAAAAACTCAACAAATGGAAGGCGTTCAACTATGGGAACGAGATTATATTTTCGATAGGGTAAAATGGAACCATCTGCTTTCCAAATTAGGGATGAATTAAAGATATCAAATGGAATAGTATTTCGGATTCCACGATAAACGGCGGGCGGATTTTTAGGGTAAGTAACATATTCATTTAATCCAGAAACAAGAGTAACATTCCAAGCTTGAGCTGAATCAGAAAACTGTTGCGAAAAATAATGGTTTAATGTAATTAAAGGCTGAATCGCATTTTCAGGAAATAAAATGAGTTTTGTTTTATTGGTTCTCGCAGAATCGGCTAATTGAAGTAAATTTTGCTGGGCAATATCCATTCGTTCAAAACCCGAATCAGGCAAATAGGAATCATAATTTGGTTGAATTACTGCAATTTCAGCCGTTGGGAAAGAGGAAAAATCCTTGTTTTGATAATATAATGTGAGTGATAAACTCAAAATCAATAGAATAGAAAGAAGTCCGAAATAATAAGCTCTACTAGTTTGAATCTCATCTTTTGTTATCCCTTTATTTTCCAATTTATCAGCAGGAAAGCTTCTAAAAGGAAATCCGATAGTGCGAATCACTTGCCAATCTTTTAGGGCAAAGAAACAAAAAGTGCTTACAAAAACAATAACGAAAGAAATTCCAAGCTGACCAGTAAATTCAATAAATTGAACGAGTTTGGGGAAATCACCAAAAGCATTTCCAAGGTTTAACCAAGGCCAAGCCAAATCCCATCGAAAATGTAAGTATTCATAACTTGTCCAAATTGACGCTGCAAATATTGCTTTTAGAAATAAATTCATTGGAGAAAGTAACACTCTTCGAATCCAAGCAATGGGGATAGTCATCAAAACGGCATTGGCAAGAATGGCAGCAAATCCACCAGCAAAAGTGGCGTACATGAGCCAATAAGTAGTTATCAAATTCCAAACAACAAATGCAGGATAGACAAAATAAGCAGTTTGTTTGCCCGAATCAGAACGAATAGCAATTGCAAACAGCATCATGAAGGCTGGAATAATAAAAAAAGGGATTCCGAAAGGAGGAAATGCTAAAGAAAGAGTAATTCCAGCGATAACACTTAGCGCAAAAAAGGAAGAACGGGATTTTAATGAAAAAGAACGTTTCATGTTAATCTTCTTTGTATTCACATCCGCCAATTACAACAACAAATTCACCTTTTAGGTTTTTGTGTTCTTCACAAGCTTGTTTTACTTGAGCAATTGGGCCACGAATCACTTCTTCAAATGTCTTGGTTAATTCACGAGTAACAGCAATAATGCGTTCAGGCTGAAGATATTCTTCAAGTTCTTTGAGTAATTTGAGAATTCGATGAACACTTTCGTAAATAATAACCGTCCGTTCTTCTTCAATCCACGATTCGACTTTCTTTTTGCGTCCTTTTTTTGGCGGTAAAAAGCCTTCGAATACAAACCGATCTGATGGTAGCCCACTTACTGTTAGTGCCGTTAGAACGGCATTTGCGCCAGGAATAACTTGAACAGTAATGCCTCTTTGTTGCGCTTCTCTAACGAGTAAAAAACCTGGATCTGAAATTCCAGGCATGCCAGCATCCGAAATTAAAGCAATAGTTTTTCTAGCTTCAACAAGATCTAAAATGCTTGAAGTTCTTTGATGTTCATTATGCAAATGATAAGCCTGAGTTGGTGTTGAAATACCATAATGATGCAGTAATTTGGATGAAGTTCGTGTGTCTTCACAGAAAATCAGCTCAACTGATTTTAGGGTTTCAACAGCTCTAAAGCTGATATCTCCAAGATTTCCAATAGGGGTAGCAACTAGGTAAAGTGTCGGCAAAATAAATGAACTGAATGGTTAAGCTGAATTTTGGCGCAAAATTGGGTTCAAAATGCGTTCTAAGGTAACAAATTCGAAAGTAAAAGGGGATAGGGAATCAAAAAGTATGTTGCTATGATGGAAAAAATAGAAAAATTAAAAATCGTATTGTTAACGTTCAAGTTTAGCAAACAATCAACTAATTTCACCTCAATACGAAAGCCCCAAATAGTGATTGTGAAAGTACTAAATATGTCATATATTTTTATACATATTTCTGACAGTCTTTTAATGGATCTTATGCAAACTCAATCTATAACATCACAAATCTGGAATCGAATTAAAGCCATGAAAGCGGGTTCTATTGTTAGCGCGCCTGATTTTTTAGACTTAGCACGTCGTGATGCAATTGATCAGGCACTTGTTCGTCTAAGAAAAAAAGGAGCTGTGCGCAGAATAGCAACTGGATTGTATGAATTACCAAAACAAAGCATAGTTCTTGGAACACTTTCACCTGATCCAATTAAAATAGCAAAGGCTTGGGCGGAAAAAAAAGGGGCAACTTTACTTCCTTCGGGTGCTTATGCCGCTTTCAGTTTGGGATTAACAATGCAAATTCCATCAGAAATTGAATTTATTTCAAATACAAGAGCTAAATCATTTTCATCAGGAAGCTTAACCGTCTCAATAAAAACTGGCTCATCGCAAAAAATGGCAGTTGCTAATCGGGTTTCAGGTTTAGTTTTTCAAGCATTACGCTATTTGGGCGCAAAACAAATTGACGATGAGGTTATCGAAAAATTAAGAAAGAAAGTAGATTCTTCTGAAATTAATCAAATCTGGGAGGATAGGCGTTATGCTCCTGTTTGGATGCATGAGTTTCTTGAACAACTAATTACAAAAAAATGAATTCGTTTATTCAATTAAGTGATGATGAACGTCGGAGTGTTTTTATAGAAACTGGTATTCAAATGGGAATACCACCATTTTATGTAGAGAAAGACTTTTGGGTTTGTTGGGTACTTTTAAATTTATTCAATTCAGATAAATTGAGTGACAAGCTAGTTTTTCGTGGAGGTACGTCTTTGTCCAAAGCATGGAATTGTATTGAAAGATTTTCAGAGGATATTGATTTAAGCTTAATTCCTGACAAGAGTTTTTTTTCAGATAATCCAATTGATTCTGAAATTTCTGGAATGGAAAGAGAAAGGCGTTTTCAGCGATTACGTAAGGCATCTCGTTCAATTTTACATGAGCAACTTATTCCATTATTGAATCAGACTATTAGTAATAGTGGAATAGAGGTTAAACTTAATGAACAAATCGATTTAGATAGAGATCCTTTTGTAATAGAACTTATTTATCCTTCATTAGGTTTTGATATTCCTGGATCATACCATCACAATGCTGTTAAACTTGAAATAAGCAGTCGAGCGGTCTCTTTGCCTATGGAAGAAAAAATAATAAGACCTTTTATTTCAGATGTGCTCCTTAAATCATTTATTAATTCAATAATTCGAATTCCAACAGTTCATCCAATTCGAACTTTTTGGGGAAAAGCATGGATTTTATATGAGCACCATAATCGAAAAGGTCAGCACTTACCCGCTTTAAATCAGTCGAGACATATTTATGATTTACATCAGTTATGGAGAAATTTAGAATTAAAGAAACTAAATCAATTCACCGCCACCAACTTGGTTTCGTATTCACGGGAATTCCGTTTGATAAAGCCATACAATTAACACAATAATTTGCTTCAAACGGCGGTGCTGGACTTGGGCAATAGATATCAAAATTGACCGAATAGGATAAGTCAAATCTTGTAAAATACCATCTTTTTGCTGATTCTTGAGTAACGGAGAAAAACCCATAGACATCTGCATCATGACCTTTAGCTTTCATATCTGTTCTAACATTATAGGGCGGTGGATCAAATAAACCTGCGACCTTAGTTTGATCTTTAATTTCATTCCAAAACATAAATGTTTCATCATTTAACACTTGCTGACGAATAAACAAAGTGAATTCAAAACCAATTCGTTCGTTTGCCGATGTCTCAATAAATGCAATTTTCTGCTTGTAACCACCTCTCGAGTCTTTAGCAAGCGTAAAATCTCGTAAGTAATATTTATCAGTAATCCAACAGGTTTTAACTGGTGAAAAATCTGATGCATACGGTGCAACAAAAACCCATGAAGGCAGAACATCCCAGCGATAATTGTAAGGATTTTCAGTTTCAGGAATGCTTACAAAAACATCAATTCCTTTAATGGTAATGATTTCAAGTTCGTCTGAAATATATTTTGTTGTTGTGATTTCGGTTTCTTCAAAAGATATATCACCGATCATTTGAACTTCTTCCATAGCTTGAAACTCAGATTCATAGGTTTCACCATTACTTAAAATAACTTGAAGCTTATACATTTTACCTTGCTCGGCATGGAAATCAGCATCTTTAAGCAGATATTGAAAACCATCGCTAAGATATTCTGGGCTGTAATTCCAATAAAAACCGTCATCAGAAATTAAACGAACTCTTGCATCTTCAATAACGTCGTCATATTTGTTCGTAACAATACTTGTGTATTTTAATTTGATACCAAAAAAGCGTGCATCGTTAGGTAAAAGCAATGATTCATTGTAAGAAATGTCAGAGATAAATCCTTCAACCACTAGAACAGGTTTAACTTCTGTATTTTCGAAATTATATGGCTCAATACAAGATGCAAAAATGAATAAAGAAAATAAAAAAGATAGTAATTTGTTCATTTTAATTAAGGAAGAAAGAAAGTAATAAACAATTTGTAACTTACTGATTCGAAATTGGAACCACCGATTCCATTAAATTTCCATTTTCTGAAAATCCTTGAATTTGAACGTTAAACGTTGATTCGTAGGAAGGTCTTACAAATTTAATATAAGAAGTTTTTTCAGCAGAAATTGTTGAATTCCAATAAAGAACAGGGCGCAAGTCGATTCCAGAATTCTGTACGTCAAAGTTGGTAGTCGGCTCTTGGGAGACAGAAGGAACGGAAGTGAGGCTATTTTCCAATGGGTTATCAACACCTAACTTTAAGTAAATCGCTAAAACTCCATTTTTTCCAAAATAATCGAGTTGCTTAAAACTTAGATAGGTATTTATTATAGCAATTGAGTCAACATTATTGGGATCAATTTGAAAAATATCGTCTATTTCGAAGCTAGGAATATCATTGATTAGAATTAATGGGGAATCGGGATAGGTGTTTCTAGTCATATATGGATAAATTCGCATCTGTGTGACTTTATCTTTTAGACTGATCGAAATGCTAAGTTCCGAAACAACTTGTGCTAAAGTTTGATTCATTGTTGAAGGAAAGTTGTAATCTTTTAAGCGATAGACTTTATCAAAATGTAAACTAGCTTTTTCTCGATTCTCTGAAGTATCGTAAATCGATGCAATTTGCTTAATTTTCTTTTGTTCTCTAATTGAAATTAAATTAGCCTCATTGATATCTAAAGAGAGATTAATGGCTGGGTAACGCACTTTTGTGGATATCTCTAAAGTGATTTTTTCCAAGTGTTTACGATCCGTATTAAACGAATAAGCAAAGACAGAACTTTTATTCTGAATATATCTTTTAAGAATTTCATCATAAAATTGAATGGAATCACAAGGAATCTGAATACCTTGCCAAGTTTCATTTACTAAAAAACTCAGAATTTTGCCATCAAAAGCTTTGCAATCAAAATCGCTAATTGTTGGTTCTTGAACATATTGTTGCAAATTTGTTGAGTTAAAAACACCCAAAGCAGTATAGAAATCTAGGAATCGATCCTCAGAAAAATTCATTGGATAAAGGCTTCCACTTGTAGCTTGGAAAAGTAATTTGTGCTGAAGTGATGTCGGTTTGTAGTCAAGTTTTTTAGCATCATAAATTTTAACGGCAAAATTTTCAGTAGAAGAAACAGAAGAAACTTCAAAAATAGTAGAAGCTATCTGAGAAACGACACTTTTTTTATTAAACTCAACATGAAAATTCGAAATCAATTGTTCTTGAACGCTTGTTTGTAAACTATCGAGTTGAATAGTTAGCAAACCTTGAGGTAAATCATTTCGAGAAAAACGAAAGGATAAATTCTTATTTATTGAATCTTTAGGAATATCAAAAGTTTGAATTTTGTTAGCATTCTGATGAATAGAAACCGAATAAGAAGACACATTTAAACTATCTGAATTATTAAGTAAAAGATCGACATTAATTTTAATAGAATCTTTCTGAGCAGAAACCTTAAAATGAATTGGAGTAGATTCAGAAACGGTTAAAACCGTTGATAATTCATTGCTAACAAATTTATACACTTTGCTAGTTTCATTTTGCTTAATACTTGCGATCCCATTTTTATCTGTTTGAACAAAAGTTAAAAGAGAATCGTTCTCATCAAAAACAGAAACTAATGTACTTACACCAATTAAATTCTCATCAAAAACACGAAGTAAAATAGGCTCCATACCATTTTTCACTAATTTCCCTGATAAGGCTTTTGCTCGCATAAAAGAAGGTGTACGATTCGAATTAGAAGCAGATTTATCGGCATCTTGTAAAGAGTAAATTGGAAAAGTTAAAACCGTAGGCTTTGTTTTAGAAAAATTACAAACCAATCGGTAATAAGCCGATTTCAATTTTTCAGGAAGGGCTATGTTTAATTGGTATGGGCTAGAAAAAATATTTTTCGTGAAAATTACTTTTCCAGCAGCATCTACTAAATCAATTCGTAACGTTTCTGAAAAAGGAACAGCTTTTAAACTTGTTGCATCAATTGGCCAAATAGCTAAGCTAATAGTCTCACCAGAATAATAAAAATCATTATCTGTTTGGAGAAATAATCTTGTTTGAGCAAGAGAAACGTGATTCAAACAAAGAATAAATAATAGGAGTATTAATAAATATCTGATTTTCATCGCCACCAACTAGGTTTTTGATTTTTAGGAATTCCATTGGAAACAGCCATACAGTTTATACACACATTTGAGTCGAATGGTGGGGGTCTAGGGTCACAATAAACACTAAAAGAAACGGAATAAGTAAGTTCATTGGGCAAAAAATACCATCGTTTTGAAGATTCCTGATGAACGCCAAAATAGCCGTAAACTTCACCTGAATGACCTTTAGGTTTAATATTAGTACCTACATTGTAAGGAGGTGAATCAAATAGTCCTGCTGCAGTTGTCTGATCTTTAATTTCACTCCAAAATTGAAAGGTTTTATCGTTAATAATATGTTGACGAACAAAAAGAGAAAGCTCAAAAGCAATTCTTTCGTTACCTGTAGTCTCAATGAATGCTAATTTTTGTTTATAGCCTCCTTTTGAGTTTTTGGCTAATACAAAATCACGTAAATAATAAGCTCCAGTAACATAACAGGTTTTAAAAGGAGATCCGTTAGCGGCATTCGGTGCAACGAATATCCATGATGGCAAAATATCCCAACGATAATTGGAAGGTGTTTCGGTTTCAGGAATAGTAATAAAAACATCAATTCCAGAAACGGTAACTAACTCAAGCTCACCCATTATATATTTTGTAGTAGTCATTTCAGTTTCTTCAAATGAAATATCACCCATGGGTTGAGCCATTTCCATGCCTTCAAAATCGGATTCATAGGTATCTCCATTTCCTAGAACAAATTGAACCTTATATTTTTTACCTGTTTCGACATGAAAATCATCATCTCTGAGCAAATATTGAAAATTGCCATCAATATATTCTGGAGTATAATTCCAGTAAAAACCATCATCAGAAATTAAACGAACGGTTGCATCGTAAACAATTTCGTCATGCTTGTTAGTAACAATGCTAGTGTATTTTAATTTGATTCCAAAATAACGTCCATCGTTCGGAAGAAGGAGTGATTCATTATATGAAACGTCAGAAATGAATCCTTCAATAACAAGTGCTGGTTTAACTTCGGTATTTTTGAAATCAAAAGGTTCAATGCATGAAGTAAATAAAATAATTAGTACGATAAAGAAAGCTACTCTTGTCATAATTTGAAATTATAGGAAATAGAAGGGAAGAAGGATCCTAATACCGACATTTTGTATGCTGTTCCTGTGTCGTTAAAGAAAATACTATATACGTTTTTTCTACTATACACATTGAAAATTGAGATAACCCACTCTCCATGAATCAATTTGTTTTTCTTTAAATCATCTTTAAAAGTAACAGAAAGATCTAAACGATGATAATCAGGAATTCTAAATTCATTTCTATTTGAATAGGTTAGAATGGAAAGTTTTTTATCGTAACTGAATTTGGAAACAGGAATGGTAATTGGTCTTCCTGTACTGTAACTAAAATTAGTAGAGAGAATCATTCTACCGCTTAATTGATAGCTTAAAACGATGGATAAATCATGCGGTTTATCGTTGTTTGAAGGGTAGAATTTGCCATTATTTACAGTTTGAATTTTATTAGGTGAATCAAATTTCCTCAAACTTCTTGAATAGGTGTATGCAATCCAACCGTTCAAGGTTCCTGTGTTCTTTTTAAACATAAACTCAGCGCCATAAGCCGTTCCTAAACCTTGAATTAAGTTAGATTCAATGTATTTATTGAATTCAATTTCTGCGCCTTCTATGTAATCAATTGAGTTTTGAACGGTTTTGTAGAAGAGTTCACTTGAAAATTCATACTGATTATCTTCTGAATTTTTAAAATAACCGATGGAAAATTGATTTCCTTTTTGTGGTTCTAACTGTGGTCCGCTTGCCATCCAATAATCCAAAGGGTTAACTGATACAGAATTAGAAATCAAATGAAAGTATTGATTAATTCGATAATAGCTGAATTTGACAGAAGAAAAAGCGGTTAACAAATACCTCATCGATAATCTAGGTTCAAAACCATAATAGGTCTGAATAATTTCATTCTTCGCAAAATACGTTGAATCGGAAATAACAGGAAAGCGAGCAGGTTCTTGAAATTGATACACTTGTTCCGATCCAAGTCGATTAAATAATGAAAAACGAATCCCAGAAGAAATGGAGAATCGAGTAGTTAAATCAATATCATGTTGAACAAAAAAAGCTGACTCTACACCATATTGTTTATTGGATTCAAATGGTTCGGTAACAATATTAGATGTTGCAGGTTTAAGAGAACCTGGATTGTTTTTAGTGTAATTGACATCAACACCTAATAAAAGTTTATTAGTTTGCGAAAAATTATGCAAGAAATTTACAGATCCTTGCCAGTTTGAAATGGAATTTTTGTACTCAAATTGTCTTGCTGTAATATCATCCCATGTGCCAGATGTATAATTACTGTTGGCAAATTGAAAAGTTAACAAATTGGATTTATTAAATAAGTGATCCCACTGAAAGGTAAAATTTTTTGTTTGCCAGCCATTTGTCGTATCTGAAGAAATCCTAAACTGATCATCTGATAAATAGAAAGAAGTTGTGAATTGATCTGAGTTATTAACTTTATGATAATATTTAACATGCGTATCATAAAATTTGGATTCATTTTTTTTAGGGTCAATTCTTGGAAATGCATTTAATAACCATTCTGTATAAGATGTTCTTCCACTAATCATTAAAGAAGACTTCTTTTTAATAATAGGAATTTCTATTAAAGCTCTACTCGAAACGATACCGAATCCACCAGAGAACTTAGCTTTTTCTAAATCGCCGTTTTTGAATTTTAAATTCATTACAGATGAAATACGTCCGCCGTAATTAGCAGGACCGCCGCCTTTATACAAAAGCATATCATTAATCAACTCAGGGTTAAACGCTGAAAAGAAGCCAAACATGTGAGAAGGATTATAAATAATAGCTCCATCCTGAAGAATTAAATTTTGACCAGCTTCACCACCACGAACAATAAATCCAGAGGAAACATCTCCTTGTGTACTCACACCAGGAAGAGTAACCATACTTTTCACAGGATCAATTTCACCTAAAAAAGTGGGTAGTTTTTTTATGGTTTCAATATTCATTCGTTCTAAGCCAGATACTGAACCTTTTACATTATTATCTACAGCTTGAGCGCTTACAAATACTTCTTCTAATTGAAACGTAGATGTAAATAACTCAACATTTAAATTCCCAGATGAAGTAATTAAAACAGGAAAAACTTTTGTTTCATAACCAACATAAGAAACCTCCATTACAAATCTACCAATAGGCAAACGAACTTGATAATTTCCTTCTAAATCACTTGTTGAACCGATATTAAGTGATTTAACATAAATTTGTGATCCTAATAGAGGTTCATTAAAAGCACCGTCTAATAATTTACCCTGAATTGTAGCAGTTTCCCCTTTAAGCCCACTATTGTCTCCAATAACTACAAGATCTGATTCATCGCTTTTATATTTTTGAATACTTGATTTTTTTTCTTGATTTAAAATTACAATGAGATTATAATAGTTTATATAGCTCATTTTTACTTTTTCAAGTTCCTTATTTAAAAATGAAACTAGTTTTTGCCCCTTATATTCCTGATTGATTGTAATATTTTTTAACCATTCATCTTTATAAATAAAATTATACGATAAATTAGTATTTAATTCTTGAATAACTTGACTAAATGTCTTTCCTTTTGTTGTAGTTTGTACAATAATAGAGTCAATCTGAGCATAAACACTTATAGGAATAATGAAAATAAGGAAGAAGGAAATTAAAAGTAATTTTTTCACAAATGCGTTTTAATAGGGAAGGGGTTGGTTAAGATATTAGTATAATTACTAAAGATATCATTAATTAATAAGCTTATACTAATCTTTACTTTTTTTAACGAAACTAAATTTGATAGAAGGAAATGAAGGAATGTATTAATCTCTATAAATCAATAGCCTACGGAAAGCGTAAACTAATTTGAAATAAGATAAACAGGATTTATGAATTTGTTTTAATAGCGTTAGTTTTTAAAGAAAATATTTAGAATATAAAACGTTATTGATCTTGAAAAAACAACTACAAGTTTTCTGAAATAAAAAAGGCTATTCTGAATAAACAGAATAGCCTTATAGAAAGTTCTAAGAATTAAAACTTATCAAAGAATAATTTAGTAGTAACTAGGTCACCACCAACAGCTTCAGAAGCTGCGTCATATTGTCCTTTGTTTAAGTTTTGTTCTCTAACAGGATAGGTAAATCTTACTGGAGTAAGAGTATTCGCAGCAGGAGGTACATTTAAAGTTGGGAAATCTAAACGTCTCCAGTCAGTCCATGCTTCAAGACCTTTCAAATAATTAGCAAACCATTTTTGATATGCGATTTTTTGTTTGTAAGTACCTGTAGCAGTAGCATAAGCAACTGAAGGCTGAGCTAGATATGTTGCAATATCAGCAGCATCAACGCCCCAGAATTCCATAGAAGCAGTAATACCAGCAGTATAATGACCAGCAGCAGTGCCACCTACATTATAACCACGAGCAGAAGCTTCTGCTAGAATAAAGTGATACTCCGCAGCATCAAAAAGATTACCAGAGAAATCAGGTTGATGCATTGCGTCGCCAACATGTGAATTCGCGTTATATGGTGAAGTTGCACCATAAACACCACCAACATAACCACCAGCAGTAACTTCTTCGAAATAAGCAGCACGACGTGGATCAGCTAATGTATTTAACGCATCAATAAATGTGTTAGCTCCAACAAAATCTTGACGACCACTTTGAACTAAGTCAACCCATAAAGGATTAGTATTTGGAGGTGAATCCAAGTACATAAATAATGCATTGTCAGCATTAGTTGAAATAGCACCTGCAAAGTTAGCTTCAATTGTTGATTTTGCTAAAGCATTGTCAACATCTGCTAAAATAAGACCCATTCTTAGTTTTAATGAGTTAGCAAACTTTTTCCATTTAGAAGCATCGCCACCAAAAAGAATATCAGCATCACCAAAACTATCTTCAGCGGTTTTAATTTTAGTTGTTGCTGCATTTAAACGGCTCAATAAGTCTTTGTACACTGTTAAAGCATCATCATATTTTGGCGTGGTATTTGCGAAATCAAGAGCTTCAGTGTAAGGAATATCACCGTAAATAATTACTAATTGTGAATAAGCATAAACAGTCCAAATTTCAATTATGGCTAATTGATTTGCTTTTATGTCTGGTGTAAGAGCCTCATTCGCTGTAATTAATTTGGCACTTTCATCAAGATCTTTTAAAACATCACGATAAATAGCAGACCAAAAATTATCTGGTATTGCTCTACCTGTAAGGTCATAGTTGGCCTCATCTAAGTAAGTAGTTTCTGTCCAGTATTGAGCGTATAATTTGAATACATTCAAATTTACATTTGTACTAGTCATTGTATTCGTCATGTTTTTTAGGGCATTAGAAAATAGTGTCTGCCCTTCAACAACTTGTGCACTTTTGGGGTTATTGTTCAAGTCAGTTAGATTATCTGAACAGGAAACAAGAATAAGTGCGACTAAAGCTAAAGAAATGATTTTTCTCATAGTGCTCATCCTTAAAATTTCAATTTAATGTTAAGTGC
>CAZNTR010000042.1:0-24065 GCA_964575925.1 uncultured Chitinophagales bacterium | reverse complement strand
GAGTATTTTCCCCCAAAAAATTCAAATATTGGTTTTAAATGTCCATCTGTACTAGATTGAAATGCTTTTTTTATTAAGTTGATTTCTGCTTCTTCTAAGTTTGTTTCTCTTATGATAAATTCTGATTCTATGTATTCACCTTGCTCTACAAATTTCAATAAATGAGCAATTATGGTTGATTCTGCATTATCAAATCGTTCTGCAATTTCTTTAACTGTTTCTCCATGCAAAAAAGCTTCACTTACAATTTGATGTTTGGGAATTTTTAAATTAGTTAAAACTTCATTTTTTTGATTTTTTTGATTTGGTGTTATTTTATTGCGAATCATATAGGCTCGAATGATATTTGAAAAGAGTTCACCATATTCTGTTGCTTTTCTTTCACCGATTCCGCTTATATCTAACATCATTAAATGTGATGTTGGGAATTCTCTACACATTTCAGCTAAGGTGGAATCATGAAAAATGGCAAAAGGTGGAATGCCTTTTTTATCTGCTAATTCTTTCCTTAACATGCGTAATTCTTGAAATAGCATTTCATCATATTCATCACTCTTTTCTTTTTCATTCGTGGATCTTCGTGAAAATAAATTAGACTTAGTTTTTGATAATACTTCTGGTATATATCCCCAAAATTCTTTATAACCTTTTAATATAGGTTTAGCATCTGCACTAATTTTAAGACTCCCAAACTGCTCGTCTTTTAGAATAATTTGTTTTCTTAATAATTGATCAGCTAAACCTTTCCATTGCTCTTTTTTGAATTCTTTCCCAATTCCATAGGTCGAAAGTTCATCGTGACGATTATCTAAAATCTTTTTTGATTTACTTCCAGTTAGAATTTCACTTAAATAAATACTACCATAAATTTCCTTTGTACGAATCATACACGATAAAAATTTCTGTGCTGGAACAGTAAGATTTTGTGAATCATTTTCGGTTCTTAGACAATTATCACAATTTTGACATTCTTGTTTGGAATACGTTTCACCAAAATAATTTAATAGGGGGATTCTTCGACATTCATACGATTCGATAAATTTAAGTAATTGTTTTAAATTGAATGTAGCTAGTTCTTTTTCTTTACCATCTTTTTGTTGAATAAAAAACTCGATTTTTTTTGTATCTCCATAATTATATAATAAAACACATTCAGATGGTAATCCATCTCGACCAGCACGTCCAATTTGTTGATAATAGGATTCAATATTTTTTGGTAAATCAAAATGAATTACATAACGGACATCGGGTTTATTGATCCCCATTCCAAATGCAATGGTAGCCACAATAAGTTCAGCATTGTCTTTTATGAATGCATCCTGATTGGCATTGCGTTCTTTATCACTTAGTCCAGCATGATAGGGAAGAGCTCTGAATCCAGCAGCGTTTATTATTGAAGTTAATTCATCAACTTGAGCTCTAGAAAAGCAATAAATGATTCCGGCTTTGCCTTTATTTTGGCGAATATAATCTACAACTTGCTGAGCGCCTTGTGATTTCGGAATGATAGTTAATTTAAGATTTGGTCTGTCAAAACTATCAATAAAAACTTGAGAATCGGAAAGTTCAAGCGAATTAATGATATCTTGGCGAACCGCAGGCGTAGCAGTTGCAGTTAAAGCTACGCATACTGCTTTGGGAAATCGTTTGCGAAATTGAGCAATTTGTCGATATTCTGGGCGAAAATCATGTCCCCATTCTGAAATACAATGTGCTTCATCAATTGTAATACAATCTATTTGTAAACCGTCTAATAAAAGATTTGAAATTCTGTCTTGTAAAAGTGTTTCAGGTGCAATATAAACGAGCTTTGTTTTTCCCGATCGAATAGCTGAAATATTTGAATCATACTGAGATGGTGACAAACTACTATTCAGGAAATTAGCCAGGATTCCATATTGTTGAAGCTGCTCAACTTGATCTTTCATCAAAGAAATTAATGGTGACACGACAAGAGTAATTCCATCAAAAACTTGTGCAGGTATTTGATAACATAAAGATTTACCACCACCAGTTGGCATAATCACTAAAGAGTCTTTTTTTTCTAAAACAGCGGAAATTACTTTTTCTTGAAGAGGTCTGAATGTGTTAAACCCAAAAGTTTCTTTAAGTAAGGATGTGGCTTTTTGTAGCATTAGATTGAAAATTTACTATGTATTCAATTATTAATAATCTACCTTAGGGTAAGTGATTTTTTTTATAAAATAATATAAGACTATTGTGATTCTATTTAAACGTGATTTCGATATAATCAGAACTTTAAATTCATTTATATGTTTAATTTTGAGTTATAAACGATGTTCTTTTGCAGTGAAATACTCAAATTCGAACTATGTTTCTAAATAAACTTTACTGGTTTTAAAAAAAAAGTCATCCCGTGCCCCGATTCGATTCGAAGAATCATGAAGTGCTATCTCGGTCAAAATCTTTTTACGCCATAAACACTTTTTATGTATAGGTTAAGTTCAAAGGCTGAGATGCTGGGTCGAAGCCCAGTATATCGAAAAAAAGTAGTTGGAAAAAGAACACTATGTCTCCATAGATTCTTGATTTTATATTTTTTTTCAAAATTGAATCGTTGAGTCCAATCCAAAAAAATCAACTATTTAGGTTTGCTCCCTTCCAAATCCGTCTAGTTCGATGAATATTTTGCAAAAAACTAACTTAAGATTACGCTCTTCCTTTTAAAAAAATTAATAAAAATTTCAAAGAGTCTAAGTCCTAATATGAGTGAAATACTTTAATCTTGGTTTATTTAGACAATTGAATCTTGTTTGGTGCTTATTTTTTGAGCAGAAGTAAAAAATGATTATCGAATAACTGAGAAAAAATACTTAAAGAAATGAATTATGCAAATTCTAAGGCAGAAAGCATAGGTATAAATTTCAGTTTAGTTTCTTCCCATTCTTTCATTGCATCTGAATCGGGCACAATTCCGCAACCAGCATAAAAACGAGCTTTATTTTTCCAAATAATCCCGCTTCGTATGCCTACTGCAAATTCACCAGAGCCACTCAAATTGAACCACCCGACAGGAGCGGCATACCAACCTCGATCAAAATCCTCTAATTTTGGAACGAGATCTCTTGCAACTTCTTTTGGGTAACCACCAACAGCTGGTGTTGGGTGTAATTCAAAAAACAAATTTAATAATTCCGTTTTATGATAAATCCAAGCGGTAATTGGCGTGTGTAAGTGTTGAACATTTGCAATTTTACGAACACCAGGCTTTTCGCTAACCTGTATTTCACTACTAAACGGTTTTAATCGTTTTAGAATTTCGGAAACGACTATTGAATGTTCAACAAGATCTTTTTGACTATTTAATAAAGATTGTTCTAAAAATGTATCTTCCTTCGCTGATTTACCTCGTGAAATTGTTCCGGCTAAAGCTTCCGTTAAAATATAGTTCTTATGAAAGGAGACTAAACGTTCGGGAGAGGAACCTAAAAACGTTGGACCGTTAGGTAAATGGACAATAAAACTATAACAAGTAGGGTAAACGCTTCTCAATTTATTGATAAATCGTGTGGGTTCAATAATTCGATTTGCAGTAACATCTAATTCTCTTGATAGTACTAATTTTTCAGCAATTCCGGCATCAAAGTATTTTTTAGCTTTTTTTATTCCGTTTTCCCAGACCTCAAAAGATGTTTCTGATGAAATAAAATAGTTCAATTTATCAGGTTCAGGGGTCGCATCTTTTAGTGTCTCAACTCGTTTTGAAAATTTTTCAAAAGTTTCATTTAAATAAGTCAAAATTTCTTCTTTTACTGAAAATTCATCAATTACTACTGAAATGTTTAGTAACGCAAATTTTCCATTTCTAACAAATGTCCATTCAGGAGCTATTAATTTTAATTTGCCAAATTTTTCCCAAATATCTGGTTTGGACTCTTGGCTAAAAGCCATACCTCCAACAAAAAATGGTGCTGATAAAGAATGGTTGGTTGTTCCGAATGAATATTGATTAGCTCTCCAATAGGTGACTTGCTTAAGTAAATTATCTTTAGTCAAATGTTGACCGTCAATAGAAATAGCTGTACCTCCAGCCGTAATGGAAACATCTAAGTCTGGACGCTCCCAAAAAAATGAAAACTCAGAATTGGGTATCGTCTCTAAAACTGCAAGAGGGTCATGTATTGAGAATGGTAGTGATATATGAATTAGTTTTTTTTTAGTAATTTCAGTTTCATCCCAAAAAATACGAATGGTATCAAGTAGTGAAACTAAATTTTCAGCAGTGTTAATCATACTTAAAATTACACACTTTTTGAATGAAGTTTCAATTAAAAATGAAAATTCATTCAAAAATTTAAGAAGATCTATTATTGTGTAAATGATTGTAAAAAAGCGCTTTTTTAGCTTATAAATTAAGAATCAATTTGTATTATTCGTTTGTGAAAGTCGTTTGAATATAGTTCTTATTATGCAATTTATGCTGTCTTACCTCGATTTTTTAGTAGAATGTGTTTTTATGGGTTAAAAACATGGTTGATGAAAGAAAGCCGATTGAATTCGGCTTTCTTTTTTATCTAAACTCAACATTTGTTTACAAAACAATCTTTTGGCTGAATCGAATAATATACTGTTCAGAGAAATCTGTCCCATTATTTTTCTGTTGATAAAGATACATTAACGTGAGGTGAGTTGAACACTTTTGACTCCATTTTACAAGTATTCCACCATACAAACGACTTTGATCGAATGTATTTAGTTCAACATTTTTTCCATAATTCACCATTGTTTCATTTCCAATTTCACCGAATAAAAGAGTGTTATTATATAAGTCATTTGATATTGGAAATTGAGCTTTTATGCGATAACCAACTCTATGATTAAATACAAAAGTTTGAAGTAAATCAGAATCCGTTGATTCTTGATTCCATCGTTGCTCAATTCTTAATCGAAACTGTGTTTGCAAGCTTCCAAGTGATTTGCCAATTTTAATAAATTGAAAACTTCTGTATTCAGGTCTATTTTTAAATGAGTAAGAAGGGTTTATATCATTGTGAAAATTTGCCAGTCCAAAAGTAACGTTCACTTCGGAGTTCAAGTTTCGTATAAGCCCTATTATAAATAATTGTTGATTTAAGTCCCTAATCATATTTATTCTTCGGTGTCCATATTCACCATAAATACTCCATTTTTGATTAAGTGGGAATTGAATTATCATATCATACCAAGCTAAATTAGTTGTTCTCACCTGTTTTTGTGCTTTTAAACATGGTGTGAGATAAAAAAAAAGAAATGATAAAAAGATAATTTTTGAGCGATAGCTATTTATAATTTTCTTAGAGAAATAATTTTTCATGTTAGTTTTAAAGTGTTCCATTTAAAAAATGAAGTAAATAAATCTAGTAAGTAAGTGTAATTTAATGATGCATGAGTTTACTTTAATTAAGCCAATTAGTACTGTAAACTATTGATTTAAAATTTCTTAAAGAGAAACTAATAAATTTGCCAGTACAATTATGATTGTTTAAGAAAATAGCTAATTTTATTACATGTTGAATCAAATCTCAAAGTGGGTTAATTTTTTTGTATCCCTTTATTTGAAAGGGATCTTACTTTGAATAGTAGTTTTTAACAATATATTTGGCGAATTCGCATGATTGGGAAGAGTTCAAGCCACCAAAATCGGCTTTTCGTAGTTGTCTTAGAAGTTAAATAGATAGCAATAAATATAATGAAATTAATTATAGAGTTGAATCACCTATAATTTACGAATAGTGGAAAATGTTTTAAAATGACGATTTCTAGATTTATAAAATAAATTAATCTTCAACATTAAACTTTTTCAATAAATCCACTTATTGAAGATAAAGGCATAATTTGACTCGCTCCACCACGTTTAATGGCTTCATGTGGCATTCCAAAAACAACCGAAGTTTTTTCGTCTTGAGCAATTGTATGTGCACCAGCTTGTTTCATCTCTAATAAACCACGAGCGCCATCGTCACCCATTCCAGTTAATAAAATTCCAACTGCATTTGAACCTGCATACATGGCAACACTTCGAAATAAAACATCAACCGATGGGCGGTGTCTATTAACAAAATCTCCATCTTTTACTTCAACAAAATATCTAGCTCCAGTTCTTTTTAAAATTAAATGCTTATTTTCTGGCGCAATTAAAGCTCTTCCGCGAATAACAGAATCGCCATTTTTAGCTTCCATAACTGTAATATTGCATAATTCATTTAATCGATCAGCGAAAGATTTTGTAAATAATTCAGGCATATGTTGAACAATAACAATTCCTGTAGTATCGTGAGAAAGAGGTTCCAAAACGGCACGGATGGCTTCAGTACCACCTGTGGAAGCACCAATTGCGATTACTTTTTCAGTAGTTTTTATCATGCTTAAATTACTAATATTATTTAGCACTGCATCAGCAGATAGTTTAGGAGCAATTTTTGTATTTACAGATGGTGTATTTTTCCTTGTTTTTCTAAATCTTACCTGAACTTTTGCTGCTGTTTTTATTGCTTCATAAATATCTTCAACAATTCGAGGATTTGAAAGAGATTGACTCCCTGAACCAGGTTTGGTTAAAACTTCGACAGCTCCATATTCTAATGCTTTTATAGCAACTCGTGATCCTTTTTCGGAAAGGGAAGAAAATACAACAACTGGTATAGGTTTTTGAGCCATAATTTTTTGCAAAAAGGAGAGACCATCCATTCGTGGCATTTCAATATCAAGTAAAATTACATCAGGAATTTGTTTTGCAATTTTGGCCGCAGCAATAAAAAGATCTGAGGCAGAACCCATTACTTCAATCATAGGCTCAGCATTTAGAACATCAGTCATAACTTGTCTAACAACGGCCGAGTCATCAACGATAAGAACCTGAACTTTTTTTGTCAATTTATTAGAAATCATTTTTTACCTCGTGATAATGAATTATTGAGGTTTATTATTTTAATTCTACCTACTATTGGTTCAAATTTTACAAGTCTGCCATTTGCACCGCCTACATCTAATAATTTTATAGGAATATTTTTTTCTTCTAGCCTTTTTTTGGCTACTTGAACGTTATCATTTCCAACCGTATAGGTTGAGTTATTAAACTGTTGAGATCCTCCAATTACAAAACTTTTCCAATGCGCCATTTTAGAATTCATAGCTATCATTTCTTTAGCTAACATTTCCATTGCAGTAGTAGCAAATTTTGAACTGTTTGTATTGGCTGTAGTATTTAAACCACTTAATACAATATGATTCATCCCACCAATTTTTAGAATTGGATCCCAAAATGCTACAGCAACGCAAGATCCCAAAACTGTCTCAATAATACAATCTTGTTTACAAACATAAATGTCTTCAGGATTTAGAAATAGTAATGGTTTATTGGTAATATGATTGTGTTTTAGAATCATTAAATATTTATCGTTTTGTTGATTTAACTGGCGTAATTAAAGAATAAACGGCGTTCGCTATTGGTTTAACTGGTAGATTAAGACCATTCAGTGTTTCAGAATGACCCAAATATAATGCTCCGTCTGACTTTAAGTGATGAATAAGATTTTTTGTGACATTTAATTGAGTTGTTCTATCAAAATAGATATAGACATTTCGACAAAAAATAATATCGAAAAGTCGCGATTCAGACCACTGAGAAAGCAATAAATTAGATGGCTGAAAAGATACTTTATCGCGCAATGATTTAACAATTCTTACTTGTTTTAACTCCTTATTTTTATGTATAAGCAGATATTTTTTCCTTAAGGCGATTGATATTGGTTCAATTCTAGAAATATGATATTCAGCTCGAATTCCTTTTTGAAGTACTTGATGAGAAATGTCTGTGGCTGTTATTTCAAAATCAGGAATAATTCCCTTTAATTTTAATTCATTTAAAACAATCGCTAGGGTGTAAGCCTCTTCTCCAGTTGATGAGGCTTACACCAAACTTTTACTGTCGGAATCACAGATGTTTTTTGAGCTTTAGTTATTAGATATTGCTCAAGATGTGTAAAATGATCAGCTTCCCGAAAGAAATCAGTTTTATTCGTTGTTATTAAATCAATTAATGTTGTGGTGTCTTTTTCATTTGCATGTTTTCCAATACATCTTTCTATAAAAGGAGTAAATGAGGTATACCCGTTTTTCCGAAGCAGTTTTTGGAGTCTGCCTTCAACTAAAACTCGTTTAGTTTCTGGCAGACGTATTCCAGTTCTTTGCTCAATAAAAGATGCTATACGAAAATACTCCTGATTCGTAATCCGAATCGTTAAACCGTATGTTTTAATTTCATGTTCTTTCGAATTACTGATCATCACTTTATTGGATTTAATTTTTAAGCCAACACTAAATCTTCGTTCTTAACTTCTAAATCAGCTATGTCTAATTCATTATGAACTAGACTATTCGATTTTGGATAATTTTCTTTTTTAGATATTTGAGTTGTATTTATGGTAGAAACGTTAGAACTAATTTTAAAGAAGGAGGTAATTTCGTTAAGTCTTTCAGCTTGTGATGCTAATTCTTCTGAACTCGATGCAATTTCTTCACTAACCGAAGCATTTTGTTGAATTGCAACATTAACCTGATCAGCACCGGTATTTTGCTCAATGCTCGAAGCGCTAATATCTTGAACTAAATCGGCAGTTTTTTGAATATCAGGTACAATTTCCATCAATATACTACTGCTTTTATCTGCATTTAGAACACTAGTAGAAGACAATTCATTAATTTCTGTTGCTGAAAGTTGGCTACGTTCTGCTAATTTTCTAACCTCTGCTACTACAACCGCAAAACCTTTTCCATGCTCACCTGCACGTGCTGCCTCAACCGCAGCGTTCAATGCAAGTAAATTAGTTTGTCTCGCAATTTCACCGATTACTGTAATTTTTCCAGCAATTTTTTTCATGCTACTTACTGTTAATTCAACTGATTGGCTACCTGTCATAATATCTTTTGATGCTTTAACTGCAATTTTTTCAGTCTGTTGAGCATTATCTGTATTTTGTTGAATTGTCGCAACCATTTCTTCCATTGCCGATGAAACCTCTTCAGCAGAAGCGGCTTGTTCTGTTGAACCTTCAGACATTTGTTGGGAAGAAGAGCTAAGTTGTTGACTTGCAGAAGCAATTCCAGTTGCTCCGCCTTTAATATTTGAGATAATATCAATAAGACGTAATCTCATATTTTGAAGTGCATTGGCTAAGTCACCAATTTCATCTTTTTGGTCAACATCTACGGTTGCAGTTAGTCACCATTTGAAACTGATTTTGCAAATTCAACACCTAATTTGAGAGGTCTTGTAATAGACCTAGTTATAATCATAGCAAATAGAACACCTAGAATTAAAACAAAAGTTAAAATCATTAACATCACTGTTGATGAACTCTTAATTAGAATTGCAGTATCATTCCCAATTGTAATAGTTTCACTAATCCCACCTTTTGCAATTTCTTCTACTTCATTAATAATTAGATTTGCTAGGTTTTCTCTCTGTAGTCGTATCGTTTCAAGAGCTACAAAGTTTTCTTTTAATTTATCAATTGATAAAGAATATTGAGCAGTAGCACTTTCTAAATCACCAATTTCTTTAAGTTCGGTATCTAAATGAGTTATTTTTTTTAGATCGCGCAAAATAGGAGAAATCTCTTAATTTGATTTGGAAGCCATATTTAGAAGCGCTACGTCATTATTAATTAATGATTTATTCGCATTAATTCTGGCATTTGATCCTAAGTTATAAACTTCTTGGATATAGTTAATTTTAATGATACGCTCAGCTAACTGTTCTTTTCCAGCATTAGTTCTAATTTCTTCTTTAAACTGTCTGTCTTGTGAATCATCTATAACATTTACACTTTCAATAAAAACAGCCGCTGCTGCATCTAGTTTAGATCTCTCTAAGTCAATAGATTTAATAATTTTATTAGTTGTTTTAGCCGCTTTTTCATATTTATTAATGTTATCTCTAGCTGTAACAAGTTTTTCTTTAAAAGTGCCTAATTGGGTAGATAATGTGGCTAAGAGTTCTGCTTTATCCAATCTGTTTTTTTGATGTGTTAAATCTTCTAAAACTAGTTCATAGTATTCAGGATTTTGAGATAAAGCATAACCACGCATATTATACATAATATCGCGAGTTTCTCTTTCTAAATTGGTAGCAACTTCGACTTCAGGAAAATAGTCATTGATTAAATATCCAGTTTCCGTATCTATATTACTCATGTTATAAACAGCCAATAGACCTAATGTTATTGCTAATGCGATTACTAAACCAAATCCAGTTCCAAGTTTAACACCAAGTTTTAAATTCTTCCAGTTCATAATGTTCTCCTTTATAAATTAATTTTTCAAAATGCAATTAGCTCTTCAGAGCTTAATTCTGCCATATTTATGATTTCATCATTAGAAAACACTTTATTTACATCTAAAACTAAAATGAATTCATCTGCTATTTGAGCAATTCCTATGATGTAATCATTAGAATATTTTCTACCGATATTTGGTTTTGGTTTAATTTGAGTAGGCTCAATGTTAGCTACTTCTAAAACTTGATCGACAACTATTCCAACTTGAATTTCATCATTTTCAACAATTACACTAAGTACAACAATGCAAGTGTCGATGGTGTCTTCAATTGATTCCATTGTAAATTTTGTCCGTGTTTCAATTACAGGTAAGATATTACCTCGAAGATTCGTTACTCCACGAATAAAAATAGGTGTTTGTGGAATTTTAGTGATTACTGATACTTCAATAATATCAATAACTTGCTCCACCGGAATGGCGAACAGTTCTTTATTTAACTTGCACGTTAGATAGGAGTTTGATGCGGAGAGTGCACTCATAGAAATACCTCTTGTTTAAGGTTTGTTAAAGTTGCATATTCTGTAATAATCTTATTTACATCTAGAATTAGAGCAATTTCACCATCTCCTAAAATGGTAGCACCGGAGATAGATTGAACTTTTCTAAATAGAGTTCCAAGCGATTTTACTACTGCTTGATGTTCGCCAATAATATAATCGATCAATATTCCGACTTTTGTTTGTTGGAATCGAATCATGACTAATCATGGAATTATTGGCCTGTTACTTGTGTCTTCTAAAATGTCTCGTAAATCGATATACGGAATTTGTTCACCTTCAATAATTAAAATGTCATCTTGTGAGTTATCTCGTGTGAAATTTGGAATTTCATAACATTTGTCTAAATATTGAAGTGGAATTATAAATTTCTGATTGGCAGCTGATACTAACTGACCATCTAAAATGGAAAGGGTTAAGGGGAGACGCAAGCTTATTTTGGTTCCTTCTCCAACTTTAGATTTAATACTTGCTTCACCACGCATTTGATTTAAAGCTGTTCTTACTACATCCATTCCTACACCACGTCCAGAAACATCAGTTATCGTTTCAGAAGTACTAAATCCTGGTTTAAACAAAACATCTAAAATTTCTTTTTCACTTATTTGAGCATCAGCTTTGAAAAAACCTTTCTGAATCGCTTTTTGTTTTACTTTTTCAATGTCAACGCCATTCCCATCATCGCTTATTTCAACAATTACATGTGCCCCTGAGTAATGCGCATCAATTAGAATAGTGCCATATTCGGCTTTCCCTTTTGATTTTCTAACATCTGGAGTCTCGATTCCATGGTCAACGGCATTTCTAAATACATGCAAAAGAGGAGGAGTAAGTCGTTCTATTAATGATTTTTCAAGTTCTGTTTCTAAACCTGTACTTACTAGATGGACTTTTTTGTTTTGATTACTAGAAATATCTCTAACAAGACGTTGGAATCGAGTTTCCATGGTTGCAAGCGGAACCATAGATATGGAAAAAGCATTTTCTCTTAAACGACGTGTAATTTTTTCAATGTCTTCGGCAACTTCTTGTAAATCATTATTTGAACTTGTATCTATAGAAACATTTAATCGGGCTTGAGCCGTAACTAATTCGCTAACAAGGCTCAATAGAGTGTCTAATTTTTGAACATGTACTCGAATCGATCTCATAGTTTCGATATTTTTATTGGTTGTCTGTTCCGAATCTTCCGAATCTGATTCAGTTGCTTCTTGAATTAATTCATCAGCTTTTTTGTCTTTCGTCTCTTCGTGTAGTTGTATAAATTCAAAAGGAAGTAAGCCTTTCGATTGTTCTTGTTTAGCTTTTATGAAGTTTACTAAATAGCTATTTTCCAGTAAGTTACCACTTGATAATTCGATAATTTCTAATTCAACGTTTTCATCAATAAAAATAAATCGTTCGCGAATAGTTTCTTCTGTTGCTTCTGTAACAAGTATTACATCCCAAGATATATTACAGTCTAAAGCATCATAAAACTCGTTAAACTCGGGAACTTCGCTATCATTTATTATGACTGAACAAGTGCCAAATGATTGCAAACTTTCTAATACTGGTAATACATCGATTTCTTTTGCAAAAAAATCAGAGCTTAATTTTACATTAATATGCCAAGTAGATTCTGCAGCTTTTACTGTAAAAATAGGTTCACTTTTTGCAGGTACAGTTGTAACTTTTAAAATGGAGTTTAATTCATTAACTCGTGCTTGATGATCTTTCTGATGGTGTACATCTTGCAGTGCGGCATCGCTTAATAAAAGTCTGAAGTGGTCAATTGATGAAAAACTTGCAGATAAAATAGTTTTGTTCAAATCTAATTCATCATTTCTAATAAGATCATAAATAGACTCGAAATGATGTGCAAATTCAGATAAATACGGATAGCCAAACATGCTACTACTACCTTTAAGGGTATGCATTCCACGGAAAAAATCGTGTATTGCAGTTTTATCTTTTGGATTTTCATCCAATATCAATAACGTTTTTTCCATACTCTCGATTAGTTCACCAGCTTCATCTAGAAATAGATTAATTTAATCGTTTTGTAATTTCATGCCACTTCCTCCAAACCAATTTCAATGGTACTTAATTCTAGTCCCAACAATCGAATTTAATCTAGCATTGGTTTGTTACTGCTAATTTGAAAGGAAGAACCAGTCGATTGAAAAAGTTTTTTAAGTGAAACTAATAATTGAAATCCACTTCCATCAATTGATTCAAATTGTAATACAATAGGTATTTGACCCGTTAATGTATTTTCATTCTGTTGTAAAAACTCTGTAATTGTTGAGCTTTTAAGTTCGTTTATGATAATATCTGTTGATTTCATTTGCTCAAAGATTGATATGATGCTAAAAGATTAGTATATCTCTAAATGATTTTAGACTAAAACGTAAATCATCATTATAATCAGTGCTTATTATTCTCTTTTGTACTGAATGTGTTTAAATTGACAATTTTATAATCCGATATTAACCTTCACAAATTCATGAACTCACTTATTTAGTATTTAAATACTACCTAAGAAATTCATTTTTCGATTAAAAGATAATAATATCTTATTATATGAAGAGTCTAAAGAACGAGTAAATCTGTCCGTTTATCGAAAAATGCAACCTTGATTTCACTCAAAATCGCATTTGATTTTATTTTTCAAGATGAAAATACTTAACCAATCAAGTTTACGTATTCTTGAAATTGAACTACTTTTAATCAAAAATCACATATTAAATGACGATTGGTTTTTAAAAATTAGCTTACTTACAAGTTATAAATGGGATGTATATGTGTTGGTTTTAACCTATTTAATTGAAAACATTGCGACAGCGAAAGGTATTTCCTCAAATTCGGACTTCGTTTCTATAGAAAACTTTCATTGCGTACCCCGACACGATTCGAAAATAACAAAGTACTATTTTTGCCCAACATCTAATTACTCAACAGTCACTTTTTTTGAATAGATTGGTTCATAGGCTGAGATGCTGAGTCGAAACCAAGCATGACCAAATGAAATAAATGAAATATTATCAATAGGTTACGAATAAAATCTTGTTTTAATTTATTAGGTTACAAAAAAAGTTAACAAAATCATTCACTTTACAAAATGTCAAAGTCCGAAGTTGAGTTATCCTATGGAATTAATAGTCAAACTAGCAGGTTTTGGAAGGTTTCATGCAAAAAATCGGCCTTTAATAATTGGCTCAAATATATGATTGTTGTAATGTGACTAAACGCTAAATCTTGAGTCAAATACTGTGGAAATTAAATTTGAGCTTATGTCGAAAAGTAGTATTTGCAAAAATATTCGGCGACGTTACAGGACTTGGATGGGTTAAACCCGAAAATCGACTATCCTGAAAAAGCACAATTTAAATTGAGGATGAAAAATGGAAGATCGTCAAAAACGAATGAGTTAAAAATTTGAAAAATAAAAAAAAACAAATAAATTCATCATCAATCCTAACTTATTGGTAAACAACAAGAAGGGGTAAAATAATACAAATTTAGCGGAGTATCTTAGCTTTTGATATAAAGGCCATAAATGCTTAGCTTCCAAAGTGTTTTACAACGGTCGTTTATATTATTATAGAGTAATTTTCATCATGAACACGCAAAATTATTGGCTAATGAAATCTGAGCCAGATGTATTTGGAATTGAAGATTTGAAAAACGCCCCGAAGCAAACTACGATGTGGGAAGGTGTCAGAAATTACGAAGCTAGAAATTTCATGAGAGACAAAATGAAGATAGGAGATGGTGTTTTATTTTATCATTCCAATGTTACACCTCCTGCTATCGTAGGAACCGCAATAATCTCTTCAAATTCATACCCGGATCCTAGTCAGTTTGATTCCGAAAGTGAATATGCAGATCCCAAAAGTACGGAAGAAAAACCTCGTTGGTACTTAGTTAACGTAACCTTTAAAAGTAGATTTAAAAGGGCAATAACAAGGGAGGAACTTCAATCTCATCCTATTTTATCCGAGATGATGTTGTTTAAGCGAAATCGTCTTTCAATTACACCTGTTTCAGAAGAGGAATGGAATAGTATTCATAAAATTTTAGAAGAATAATACATTATGAGCATTGAAATGTTCTCACTTAAAGGAATTTATCCTGTACAACTTTTAAAAGAACTAAATAATTTAGGTGTCATTAATTCAGATGCTGATTTTCCAATTTCAGAAGATCAGTTGCAACCTAATTCTTTAGATTTAAGACTTGGCAAAATAGCCTATCGTGTTCGTTGTTCATTTTTACCTGAAAATGAAACCGTTTCAGAGAAATTAAACACCCTTAGTATGCACTCATTTTCTTTGGAAAATGGGGCAGTTTTAGAACCAAATTGTATATATATTATTCCTCTTTTAGAATCATTAGATTTATCGAAACTTAAAGATATTTCTGAGACCAAAGCTTTTTGGGAAGAGATTACTGCTAAAGCCAATCCGAAAAGTTCAACTGGTAGATTAGATATTTTCACAAGAGTAATTACCGATTTTTCTCATCGATTTGAAGAAGTCAAACCAGGGTATAAAGGCTCTCTATATTTAGAAGTAGTACCAAAAACTTTTCCTATAAGAGTAAGAACTGGTCAAAAATTAAATCAACTTAGGATTAGAAATAGTGATACAACAATTTCAGATTCTGAAATAAAACAACTCCATAATTCATTTCCATTATTGCTTCATGAAAATGGAAATGCTCTATTACCCAATGAATTAAAAGTTGCACATGGCTTATTTATGAGTGTAAAATTACATGGTGAAGAAAATGAGGTAATTGGATATAAAGCAAAGAAGCACAGAGATTTAATTGATTTAGATAATATTGGACATTACAAAACATCAGATTTTTGGGATCCGATTTATACTCAATCTGATGATTATATTATTCTTGAACCTGAAGCATTTTATATTTTTTCATCGAAAGAAAGATGCAGAATTCCTGAAGATTTTGCAGCTGAAATGGTACCTTACGATACGGGTTCAGGCGAGTTGAGAACACATTATGCAGGTTTTTTTGATTCTGGATTTGGTTGTACCGCTGATGGTAAGGGAGCACGAGCTGTATTGGAAGTCCGTTCGCATGATGTTCCATTTTTGATCGAAGATGGGCAAACATTTTTCAGAATGGTTTTTGAACGTAATGCACTAAATCCTGATTCTCTTTATGGTGTTAACTTAAAAAGTAACTATCAAGGGCAGGATTTAAAACTAGGAAAACAGTTCAAAGTTATTTGATTTAGAATGGCAAGATTAGTTTCAAAATGTGTTTGTAAGCGTATTACATTTAAAGAACTAAAGGATCTTACTGAAGAGAAGGGAATTCATTCTTTAGAGCAAATAGTGGAAGAAAAAATTGCATGTTCAGGTTGTGGAATGTGTAAGCCTTATGTTTCTAAAATGATGGTAACTGGTGAAGTTGAATTTAAACCTGGTGATTATCATATTTAATTTCCATTTTACCAAATCTAAAGGTCAATTTTTTGTTTTACTCATCTCAAATTGTGAGTTTTGACAATTTATCTTGTCAAAATTCATTTGATAGATTCAGTTTATCATTCCAACTTTTAAATACCAAAGACTTAGAATGTCATTAACTAAACCAGACGAATTATTTTATTGTGAAAAGAAATATATAAATCTTGAACTGAATTCAGCTTCACTTGTTGGTCAGGAAGCTATTCATTGTTCAAAAGTATTACGATATAAAGAAGGAGATGAACTATTTTTTACAGATGCGGAGTCGGTTTTATATAGAGGAATACTTTCAAGAATTAAAAAAGGAGAAGTTGATATTCAAATTCTTTATTATGAAGCACTGCCTGATGAAAATGAGAAAAGCTACCCAATAATATGCATAGGTGTGTTGAAAAATAAAGAAAGAATGGAATGGCTAATTGAAAAAGCAGTTGAGATTGGAGTTTCGGCAATTTATTTTATTCATTTCAAAAGGTCGGAGAGAAGTAAAATAAATTTAGATCGATTTAAGATTATTGCACTTTCTGCAATGAAACAGTCTCAAAGGCTTCAAATTCCAAGAATTGAATATTTTGAGAGCTTAGATGATTATTTAAATGTTCAAAAAAACTACAGCTACAAACATTTTGTTGCACACGAAAAAGTTAATTCAAATAACTCATTTCATCATTTCTTGAAAAAAAAGTTAGCAACTGAAAAACCAGTTTTTTGGATTGGTCCTGAAGGTGGGTTCACACAGGAAGAAGTAATGGAATTAAAACAGAATGTCTCTGCAATTCCAATTAGTTTAGGTAACTATCGTTTGAGGGCAGAAACTGCAGCTTTATTCGTGCTAGCAAATACCTCATATAATAATTAGAAATGTAATGTTTTTTCTAGATTTGAAATCAAATCCAAATCTACAGGCTTAGTTAGAAAAGAATGAATTAAGGGGTCTTTTTCAGCTCTTGCTTTATCTTCATCGAGTATTGAAGATGATAGTATTACTGTTTTAGTTTTAATGGTTAGTTTTTCTCGAATACTATTTAAAAACTCCCAGCCTGAAATCAATGGCATATTTAAATCTAAAAAAAGTAATTCTGGCAATTCTTCAGGGGGCATAATTTCTAATAAACTCAAAGCAAAGCTGGCATCTGAGTAAGAATTTATATCAGAGTTAGGAAATATTTTTTTGCACAACTGTTCTACTATAAAACAGTTAATTGGCTCATCATCAATGATTATTATTTTTTTTAGCATAAAAAAAAGCCGCTAAAAAAAGCGGCTGTAAAGAATCGCAAAAGAGAGATTATTGACTGTTTTTGCTATTTTGAACTTCAATGCGAATTTCCTGCGCAAGTGTTTTTAACTCCTGAAGACCTTTTCTTATTCTGGTTCCGGCAGTTTTATTACCTTTGTCATAAAATTTATCGAAGTCCGCTTCCATACTGTCAACTAAGTTCTTCAGTTCGGCAAAACGACTCATAGTTATTCTCCAATTGGTTTAAAGTTAGGGTAAGTGTTGCAATTATCAACGAAGTGAATCTAACTATAAGATTTACTTGAGTCAAGTTAGTAATGCTTAAAATGTTCATAAAAAGCCATATTTCTAAAAATAATTATGTTTATGAGCTTTTTAAAGTGAATAAAATTCCTAATAAAGAAAAAAAAGTCACAAAGAAGTAAAAATATGATTAAAAAAAATGCCCTTTATTGTATTTAAAAAGCAACTTTGAAATTTAAATCCGCTTGGAAATCTGTTAGAGTTGTTAAAAAATAAGATTTTCCTGCTCTCAATACTTCTTCAGGTACTAAATTTAAAAGCTCAGTTTCGTTTGGTTGTTGTTCCTTAAAGCTTAAATTCGCATTTTCTGAAATCGCAAAACATAAACAGATTGAGTTCTCAAATTGACAGGATAACTCAAAACCTAATTGAGCTGAAGAAATTGTTGAATGGTGTTTGCCTGTTGATTTACTCACTAAATTAGAAAAGGTAATTATAACTTGTAGTGGAAGAGTGTGCAAATAGTTACCATCAATTTGAATAAAATCATTTTCGATTATTACAAGATCACGTTGATAACCATGAATTCCAATAGAGGACAATCCAGAATCCGCTAAGAGTGAAATTAGTTTTAAATTAATCTCTTTAATCGATCGTTCAATAGCTTCATGTTCACTCATTCCATTTTTGATAAGTTGTTGTGAATAACTATTATCTCCATGAACTAAAATGATTCTTCGATTTTTAAATGCACCTAATTTTTGGGCAAACGATTTCATGAACAAGTTTTGATCTAAATGTTCAGAATCTAATAAGATAATTAAGGTTGATTCCATTTATTAAAATTTTTTTAAAGATGAACTCATAAAAGAATGTGGCAACAGGTATTGTGCAATAATCTCTGAATGTGTTTCATCGCCATGATACATAATTATTCTTCCAAATGGTGAATGTTCATTAATCACTTGTCTACAAGCTCCACAAGGTGTTCCGTAAATTGCTTTAGGCGCAAAGATATACATGTCTCCTAAAGACATTGCCCCGTTTGAAATTGCTCGTGATAGAGCAATTCGCTCAGCACAAAGTCCCATTCTCCAATCAGTGTTTTCAATATTAACTCCCGAGATACAACCTTTTTCAGTTTTGATGAAACAGACTACAGCAAAATCTGATTCTGAAATTTTTGGAAAGGGTAAAAGCGTTTTTAAATCATCAAGCGTAATATCATCTTTTTCACTAAATGTTAGAGCCCAATTTAATTCTGGTAGAATTTCATGAACAGTTACCTTAAAATGATATTCATTTTTCAAATAAACTAATTGAGGATGATTTAATAATTTTCCTGATGGAATAATAACTTCTAGTACGTTTTCACCTGTACTTAAGCAACCATAAATGGAAGCCTGAAAGCAAGAAATGGTATCGGGAAATGCTCCATTTTCAATTCTTACCCCAATATGTGCAAATCCTTTTTCATCTAGGGCAACACAAACTTCCGCTTTTCCTGAATAGGGTACATAAGCTCGATCTTCAAGTGTTTTCCAATTCATAAATACTTCTTTTTTAGTTTGATGTCGGGACTAACAGAGTCATTTCAAAATCTTGTGCTTTAACGTTATTCATGTCTTGAAGCACTACTTTGTATTTACCCGTTAACCATAATTCAGTTTGATCATTATAATGATTAGACATTGGGATTCCTGATTGCCCACCAGGAATTACACTTTGTGTTTCACTTAAATCACTTAAGTCAATTATTCTTCGAATACTTGGTCCGAGTATCATTTTAAAAGGATTAGACCAATTATATTGACCATTATTGACGGTCATTCCGTTACCAGAAACTCCATAAGGGCCTCTACTCAACACGTTTTTAACAATTAATTTTAGAATTTCTGGCGCATTCTCTTGCTCAATTGCTTTATTAAAAAGAGGTGGTTCAAGAGTCAATTTATGTAAATTTTCCCAACGCCAATTATAGGTTTCATCACCTAAGCTATCATGGAGATACAGAATTGTTTCTTTCATCGATTTGAGGATGATCTCATCCCGATTTTCAATCTCAACGCTGGTTTGGTCATCAAAAAGAGCATTATCTTTATCTTTAATGAGTTGATGCATTACTCGAATAGGTACATTTTCCAATTTTGTTAATTGATTGAATAATTCTGCTGAAATTTCATCACCAAGTGTATTCTGAGTAAATTTCATGAAAAATATGTCAAATATACTTGCCGCACTTGAACTTATATCATAATTATACAACCAATTTGATAAATAAGTATGCGCAATTTTCAAATCTCCATCTTCACTTAGGTGTGGTTTCAAAATGGGAAGAATGTACTGTGTAATTGCTTTAGCATGATGTGAAAATACATTTTCCTGAAAACTTTCAAAATCAGAGGGTTTAAATTGCTGTTTTGAAGTCAGCATTTCCTCAATTTGTTGGTACCGAGATTCTGGTTCATAAAAAGTAGCTAGATAATAAGGATAACCTTCTGATACGATAGCGTTATTGGCATTGGCAATCCATCCTTTTTCTGGATTTATAATTTGTGGCATTTTATTAGTTGGAATCCATTCATTCCATCTATGTTCAGGATTCCACCCTTCAGCCAATAGAATTGGATTGTGTTTTCGTATTGGAAGTTTAGCCATGGAAAAAAGTGCAATATTACCATTTATATCAGCATAAGTCATGTGTTGACCAGGAACGGCAAATGCTGTTTTCAACTTTTTGACTTTTTCGAAAGAATCAGCATAATTTAATTCAAGCATCATCCCAAACTCATTTGATAGTTCATGGCCAGTCCATCGCATGGCAATTAATAGAGAATCACCCAAACTACTTGAATTAATAAAATCGTTTATAATAACACCATTTTGTGTTATTTTGACCTCAGAAACAACTTGGTCACCATCTTTAACTTTTATATAAGATCGGTCAAACTCAAAAGGTGCATACGTTTCCAAAGTTGAATTAATATTTTTAACATAGAGTCCACGATCGGAGGGATGTTGTTTTTCTAAATAAAAATCAGTGTCATCAGCCATCATATTTGTAAATGACCAAGCAAAGAAATCGTTTTGACCTAAAATAAAAATTGGTGAGCCAGGATGCATTGCTCCTGAAAGATTCTTCCCATTTAAGTTCAAGTGCATTTCAAACCATTTTCCTGGTATATTGATTTCTAAATGTGGATCCCCAGCTAAAATTGGAAATCCTGTTGTAGATTTTGATTTATCAACAACCCATGCGTTACTTCCAATATGTGAACCTTTTGAACCCCAATAATTTCTGGCTTTTTCATCATTATTTAATAATTCGCCAAGAATTTTACCTGTTTTTTCCCATTCATCATAATGAATACTAAAAAATTTGCCTTTTGGCCATTTAGGAATAAGCGATTCAAATTTTTCCTTTGGCAATTCAGCTGCTAATTTTGCGTATGCCAATTCTGGCAACCAAGAAACATTTAATTCCCAAGCTAAAAGACGAATTAAAGCCATAGAATGAGTTGGAGTCCATAAAATGGGTTTCATGCCAGTTAGAGAAAACTCAATGGGTAAATTACCTTCGTTTTCTTTTGTCCAATAATTAATTCCATCACTGTAGGCTTGAAGAATCTTTCGTTCTCTATCAGATAATTTAGCTTCCATTTTTTGTGCCATTCTCCAAAAACCAAGCATTCGTTGATAAGAGTCGATTTTTACTAAATCTTTCCCGAAAAATTCTGCAAATCTTCCTTCAGCTGCAAGTTGAACAAGGGTCATTTGCCATAATCGCTGTTGTGCCTGAATAAATCCAACTGAAAAATACAAGTCGTTTTCATTCAGTGCATTAATGTGTGGCACATTAAAAGAGTCCCAATAAATTTGAACGGAATCTTTTAATGACGGAATTGTATAAATTGCCGAATTGTCTGAAATTGGTTGCTCAAAAGTTCTGTAATAGCCAAAGCCAATTAAACTTAGAACTAATATCAATAAAATTAGAATGATGTTTCCTAAAGTTCTCATGTAATTTCTTCTTTAAATTAGCCTTAAGTTACAATTTGTTCTATTCTTAAAAAAGAACCTTTATTTTATCTTCATTTGAACTCATTCAGATTCTATTTCATGAATGCTAAAACTGGAGCTAGTACACCAACAAAATGAAAAGAGTAGTCCACTACAAAAAGTCAGATTAGTCGATTTTTTTCACATTCAAATCGAATTAAATCGCTTAATATTTTATTGTAAAGTATTTTTTGTAGTAAAGGCAATGAATAAATAGTTTTTTACAACTATAATTATGTAAGCTTAATAAATTGGCAAAAAATGATGAGTTCCATATAAATGCACTACTTCAGAAAACCGTTTTTTACGTTTTTACCTTACAATGCATACGAATTCAACGAATAGTTTGCTAAAAACTACTTTTCGGAGTACACTCATGTATGAGTCACCATTAAAAGAAGTGTTGACTTACAGTGAATCATTCTGTTTAAGTTTGTTTTGGTTCTAAAATTTAACCCCGTCAGATTTCAACATCGACTTTTAATCATTTTTCTAATTCAATTAGTGATTATTTATGTTACATAGAATGAATACAAATTAAGTCTTATAGGTACGATATTGATGATAAGAAGCTGAATTTTACTTAAATTGTTTTCGCTTTATACTGAGCTACACAATTAAATACTAAAATTTTTAACACTAAGAATGGTCTTTGTATGAGTAATTCTGCAAACACAAAAACCAACAAGGGAATGTCAGGAATCGTTCGGAAATATATCAGTGGTTTTACTGGTCTAATTTGGACGTTATTTTTGATTGTCCATTTAGTTGGTAATCTATCTCTGTTTTCAAGTGATGGAACAGCTTTTAATAAATATGCTCACTTTTTGGAATCAACAGGTGCATTATTAATCATAGCTGAACTATCTCTCGTTGTCTTTATTTTATTACATGCCTTAAGTGGTATCCAAGTTTGGCTTGGAAAAAGAAAAGCTCGTCCTGAAGATTATAAACTATATAAATCAGCTGGGGTGAAGAGTAAACAAAGTATTTCCAGTCGAACAATGATTATTTCTGGTTCTTTGATTATGCTATTTATTGTTTTACATGTAGCTACATTTAAATTCAATTTGCATTTAGCTGCAAGTGATATTCCTAAAATAGTGATTCCTGGAATTGATGGTGAAATAAGAGATTTGTATCAAATTGTTCGAGATACTTTTAAAAATCCTGTTGCTGCATTCGGTTATACCTTTTTTATGATTTTTATTGGATTCCATTTACGCCATGGTATTTGGTCAGCTTTACAATCACTTGGTGCTATGAAGCCAAAATTATCGCCAATTATTTACACAATTGCTGGATTGTTAGCTACTCTTATAGCTGTTGGCTTTTTATCAATTCCCCTTTACATCTATTTTACCACAGGAATGTAATTTGTTATGAAAGATTTATATAATGAAATTCTTGATTCCGCACTGCTAGATGCAAAATCTCCCAGTGGTCCGTTAGAATCAAAATGGAAAAACCATAAACAAAATATAAAACTTGTTTCACCAGCTAATAAGCGTAAACACACTATAATTGTAGTTGGTACAGGTTTAGCAGGAGCATCAGCTGCTGCAACGTTAGCTGAACTAGGTTATAATGTGAAAGCTTTAACAATACATGATTCACCAAGACGTGCACACTCAATTGCTGCACAAGGAGGAATTAATGCTGCAAAAAATTATCAAAATGATGGCGATACCGTATATCGTTTGTTTTACGATACAGTAAAAGGAGGCGATTATCGTTCTCGTGAAGCAAATGTGCATCGTTTAGCTGAGGAATCAGTCAACATTATTAATCAAGCTGTTGCTCAAGGTGTTCCATTTGGTCGTGAGTATGGCGGTGTATTATCGAATAGATCTTTCGGTGGCGCTCAAGTATCCAGAACATTTTATGCTAAAGGTCAAACTGGACAGCAATTATTACTTGGCGCTTATTCAGCGATGATGAGAATGGTTGATGCTGGCAAAATCGAGTTGCTTTCACGTCGTGAAATGTTAGATTTAGTAACTGTTGATGGCGTTGCTAGAGGCGTAGTTGCAAGAAATTTAGTAACAGGAGAGATAGAACGCCATGCTGGTTCAGCTGTACTTTTATGTACTGGTGGCTATGGAAACGTTTATTTCCTTTCAACAAATGCAAAGAATTCGAATGTTACTGCAGCTTGGAGAGCTCATAAACGTGGTGCTTTAATGGCAAATCCATGTTATGTTC
>CAZNTR010000041.1:0-24226 GCA_964575925.1 uncultured Chitinophagales bacterium | reverse complement strand
ACGATTGCGTACATGCGTTTGTGTGTGTTTAAGTTAATTTTATAGAGACTCGAAATATAGTAGATATTTATTTAATCTACAATATTACATCCCTAATTTTGCTATTACTTTTTCAGTGATATTATATTTTTGTTGCGCATCATCTGAAGCATATAACAAAATAAAATCTCCGGTTGTTGTAACTGTATTGAATATGTAAGTCATTTTATTCTCTTTTGCTACTGCCGAAATTGCATCTTGAATTTGCTTGTACAAAGGCCCTACATATTCAGCTTGTTTTTGCTGCATTTCTTGTTGATACTGTTGATCAAAAACCATTAACTCTTGTCTTAGCTGATTCAATTTTGTTTCTTCACGTGTTCTTGCATCAGCTGAAATAACCGCTTTTTTTTGCTCATAAGCAGCCATTTGATCTCTAAATCCCGCTTCTTTATCAGCAAATTCTTTTTGTTTTTTCTCCATAAAGTTTTTCAATTTGCGATCTACCGCTGCCATTTCAGGCATTTTCGCTAAAATTGAATTAGGATCAACATAACCGATTGTTAATTGTTGTGCATTAACTACTGCTATATCCATTTGGGCTACGCAGAAAAGAGCTACTATAAGTATAAGTTTTTTCATGATTTATTTTATTTCTTTGTTAATTTTGCAATTACTTTTTCTGTGATATCGAGTTTATTAGAAGCAGTATCGTTGGCAAACAAAATAATTGTATCACCATTACTTGTAACTTTGTTAAAAACAAAATCTAATTTTAACTCTTTTGCCACCTCATCGATAGCTTTCTGAATTTCTGAATAAACCGGTTGCAATAATTCTGCTTGTTTTCTCTGTACTTCTGCACGTACAGAATTACTAAGCTCTTGTAACTCATCATTTAAGCCTTGTAATCTTGTTTCTTCAGCTTCACGTTGACTTGTACTCATATTTGCTGAAAGTTCTTGATAGCTTTGAAAACTTTTAGCTAAAGAATCTCGTTTCCCAAGTAAACTTGCTTCTCTTGTTTTTACAAGACTTTCCATTTCTTGTTGAATTTTCTTAAATGAAGGCAAGTTTCCAATTATTTGATCCGGATTTGCATACCCGACTTTTAAAGATTGTGCACTAATTTGCATGCTCATTAAACATACAAACGTAAGGGCAATTCCTATTAGTTTTTTGAATTGTATCATTATTATTCGTTTTTTCGTGTTTAGTTTCTAAATATACAAAAGCTGTTAATTTCCACTTTCTTCCAATTCAATTCCAAGTTCTAATAAAACATCTTCACTTAAATTCCATTGTTGATTTGTGAATAGAAACAAATAATCACCTGTTCGGTCAAATATGAAATCGTATTTTTCTCTTTCGGCAATTTTATTTACCGCTTCGAGAATTCGTTGTTGTAAGGGCTCAATAAACTCTTGTTGTCTTTTGAAATATTCGCCTGATGGGCCATATTTGGCATTTCTAAACTGATCAATTTTCTGTCGCTTTGCTTCAATTTCCTTTAACCTTTGATTCTTTATTTCCTCAGTATATAAAATAGATTTTGACTCATATTCTTTGTCTAAGCTTGCAACCTCTTCTTCTAATTCAGATAATTCCTTTTTCCATTGTTGCGACAATATATTGAGACGCTCATTAATATTTGAATACTCAGGAATTTTTGACAGAATAAAGTCAGAATCAATATATCCTATTTTTTGTTGAGCTTTTAGACTCACAGTTGTGGCTATTACTAGAATAATTGAAAAAAATGAACTTTTTAACACACGTTTGTTCATATTAGAAAGATGGACCAATGTTGAATAAAAATTCCCAGTTTCCAGCACTAACTTGAGTATTTGGAATACTATCGAAACGATAACCATAACTTAAATCAATCAAACCGAGAATAGGCAGGAACAAACGTAAACCAAAACCAGCGGAACGTTTTAAATTAAAAGGTGCAACATTTCTAAATTGATCGAATGCATTTCCACCTTCAGCAAACAAATAAGGAATTAATTGTAATTGTTCATTTTGAACTGCAGGATATCTCATTTCAGCCATATATTTAATATAATAGTTTCCTCCAATTGGCTGCCCAGAGGAACCTATTGGTGAAATTGATCCTGAAAAACCTCCAGGATATCCTTTTAAGTCAATATTTTCTCTTGTAAATGTCTGCCTTTGTTGCAATGGAGTACCACCTAAAAAGAACTTCTCAAATGGAGAACGATCATTTTCTCCAAAATATCCTAAATGTCCTATTTCGGTTCCATTGGTGAATATTAATTTTCCAATAAGGGGTACGTGGTGGCTGTATTTGAATTTTAACTTATAAAATTGATTAAAACCTCCAATAGGAGGAGCAAATGTACCAGAAATAGTTAATTTTGAACCTGAATTTGGTGAAATAAAGTTATCTAACGAATTCCTTTCCAAGATTTGCTGGAAATTTAATACATACACTTTACCTTGATCATTAACAAACGATCCTGTTACATCATACGCCTGATATTGTACAATAGAGGTGTGGGTAAAATAATCATCAGGGAACTGTAACCGTTGTCCATAAGAAATCGATGCGGATAATAATTCATCTCTAGAACTTGCTGTACTATATAATGAATAAGATCCATTAATTCCAAATGAGTTCGGACGACCAAACAACCACGGTTCTTGAAAACCAATATCATACTGACGGAAGCCATTTCCAGTAACTTGAATACCAAGAGAGAAACGCTGGCCATCACCACTTGGCAACGGACTCCATGCTTCTTTCTCATTTAAACTCTGAATAGAAAAATTGTTGAAATTTAATCTTGCTGATAAAATAACACCAATTTGCGCCCCACCAAAACCACCTGAGAACTCAAAGTTATCCGTTCCTGAAAGTTCCTTCATTCTATAGTTTATGCTTACCGTTTTAGCTTCATAATCATAATCTAAATCAGGTTGTATAGTCTCAGGTTGGAAATAGGAAAGGGTTGCTAACTCCCGAACTGAACGCTGAATATTTTGACGGCTATAGGTCTGTCCTGGAACTGTTCTCAAGTTACGGCGAACTACCTGATCATGTGTTCTTGTATTCCCAGAAAATCCAACTTCTTTTATCGTTGCTTTTTCGTCTTCAACAACGGTAAAATTAATATCTAAAGAATCGATCCCAACAACTACAATTTTTGGTTCAATCTGAGAGAACAAATAACCAACATCTTGATATTTAGAACTCACATCAGAGTTATTCTTATTGAAATATAGATTTTCTTCAAACTTGTTTTGATCAAAAATATCTCCATTGCGAAAATCTAAAGCTACACTAAGTTCTTCATCAGAATAAACCGTGTTTCCATCCCAATTTAAATTTCTAACCTTGTATTGTGGGCCTTCATAAATTTCAATATCAACCCCGATAGCTTTTATCGTTTTCTTCTTTTTCTTCTTAAAATTGTACACATAAACACTATCACGAATTACTCTTACATCTCTATATCCATTTTTACGGTAAAAGGTGAGCATTTCGTCTTTCCCTTTTTGAAAATCTTCTTTTTTGAAAATGGTTGCTGAAAAAATGTGATACCATCTGTCTTCTTTAAAATCTCCAATATTGCCTAATAATTTCTTCTTTTTATAAGCTTTGTTACCAATGAAATTAATCTTTTGAACTTCCAGTTTTTGTCCTTTATCGATACTAAATATTAATTTAGCTCTATTTCTTGTTGAATCTACAATTACCTCTTCAATATCAACTTGAGTATCTCGAAAGCCTTTGTTTTCATAAAAACGATTTATTGTAGCAACAGCTTGAGCTTTGGTTGATTTTGTTATGGCAAAGCCTGTTAATAGAGGCATTAATTCTTTTAAATCATTTCGTTCAGATCGTTTAATTTTTTTAAACTCAAAAGAAGCTAAACGTGGTTGTTCTTTAACTGAAATCAAGAGAAAAACACCATCGCCTAACTGTTGTTTGATGAAAATCTTAACATCAGTAAATAAACCTGTGCGCGTAAGAGCTTTAATGGCATCAGGAATTTGAGAACCTGGAATGCGTATTTCTTTGCCTTCATCTAAACCTGCCGTTGCAACGATATACGCATTATTTTTATCAACACCAGTAATTTCAACACCTAAGATTTTAAATTTTTTAGGAGTTATTAAGGTTGGGTCTTCGAGAATGAGTTCAGGTTTATCTTGTGCATGAATCACAGGAGAAACGAATAAACACAATACGAACCCATAAAATAGTAGGATACTTAATTTTTTCACTTTTTCAGGAACGGATACAATGGGCGGATTAGTATTTACTAAATGACTCTCTTTTGGAGTTAAATACATGAATCAGTGATTATGCTTTATTGTTTGTTTCAGTTATCTGCTCAGAAATTTTCCCGAAGCGGCGTTCTCTTTTTTGAAATGATTCAATAGCTTTGTATAACTCATCTCTTCTGAAGTCCGGCCAAAATGTTTCGGTGATATATAATTCAGAATAGGCTAATTGCCATAATAAAAAATTGCTAATGCGAAATTCACCACTAGTTCTAATAATTAAATCAGGATCTGGAATTGATGCAGTCGAAAGATTATTACTTATCAACGCATCGTTTATCTCATCTATGGCTATATCTCCGCTATGAACTTTAGTAGCAATTTTTTTAACTGCTTGAACAATATCCCAACGACCTGAATAACTTAAAGCCAGACATAATTGCATTCTATTATTGTCTTTAGTTAGTTCCATTGCTTCAGCTAAAGCTACTTTACAAATAGCTGGAAAACGATCTGTTTGCCCTATTGTAATTAATCGAATGTTATTTTTATTCAAACGCTTAGCTTCTTTTCTAAGAGATTGAATTAAAATCTGCATCAATGCACCAATTTCTGCCTCAGGTCTATTCCAATTTTCGGTTGAAAATGCATAAAGAGTTAAATGTTTTACCCCTAATTGTGCACATGATTCTACAATATCGCGTACAGAATCTACACCAACTTTATGCCCATAAATACGCATATTGCCTTTGCTTTTCGCCCAGCGACCATTTCCATCCATAATTATGGCAATGTGTTCAGGTATGCTACCATGCTGTTGCAACGCATGCTGAACAGCTTGATCTTCATTCGATTGAACAAATTTGTCTTGTTTCACTATACTATTCTGATAAAAATTTCAAAGCCTGTAATAATAACGCTTTATTGAGCTTAATTCAAGTACGATTTTAAATCCTTATAAAATGATTGCTAGTTTATTTTTCAGCTATTTTTTGAATTAAAGAACTCATTTCTATAGCAACTAAAGCGGCTTCCGAACCTTTATTTCCTGCTTTTGTACCAGCTCTTTCAATTGCTTGCTCAATGGAATCGGTTGTAAGAATACCAAAAACTATAGGTATTCCGAGTTTAATGTTTAATTCGGCAACATGTCTATTTACTGTCTGCACAACTACATCAAAATGGGGAGTTGAGCCTCTAATTACAGCTCCTAAAGTGATTATCGCTTTATACTTACCTGTTTCGCCAGCTTTTAAAGCAGTAAGCCCAATCTCATAAGCACCAGGACAATAAATAACATCTATATTTTCAGATTTTACGCCATGTCTTTCTAACGTATCGACAGCACCATTTTTTAAACTTTCTGTAATAAACTCATTCCACCGAGTTACAATTACAGCATAGTTTCCTACTACATTCACGAAATGACCTTCTATTTTATTTGCCATAGCTTTATCCGTTATTTTCTTTTTGTAAAGTTACTAAATTTTGCACGATTAGAGTATTTATAGTCACTACTCCAAAATAAACCTCATCTTTTGAGTAAAATCCGTGATAATCACTTCCTCCAGTTTTCAATAATCCATATTGATTTGATAGATTTTCATACTTTTGTTGAAGTGGATAAGGATGTGTTGGATGAATCATTTCAAAGCCATCAATTCCATGGTAAATCCATTCATTTAATTCTTCATCGGTATAATTTCTTGCAGGATGAGCTAAAATTGCTTTCGCCTTGGCTCTGTGTATTACTTTAATTACTTCTTTATAATCACAATGATCCGATTTAAAATAAGCTGGCGAATAATTCCCAATATATTTCGAAAAAGCCATACTGGAATTCTTTGCATATCCTGCATTTACAAGCGCTTTAGCTAAGTGAGGGCGCCCTATACTTCCATTTCCCGATATTTCCTTGATGCTTTCAAAAGTCAGGCTTACGTCCATTATTTGAAGTTTTTCTATCATTGATCGAATTCTGTTTTCACGCAATTCGTTTTGGTTTTTTAGAAATTCATTTAACTCGTTATTATTTAATGAAAACCCATAGGCCAAAACATGAGCTTCTTTACCATTAAAATCTGAGGTTATCTCAACCCCATTAATAAATTGTAAACCCAATTCTTTACAAGCTTTCTTAGCTTCAGGTAATCCATCTATCGTATCATGATCGGTTAAAGCTAATGCAACCAAGCCTTTAGCTTTTGCTTTTTCCGTCAATTCAGTTGGACTTAATTTTCCATCAGAAAATAGTGAATGTGTGTGCAGATCTGCTTTTGCCAAAATGAATTCTTTATTAGTTAGCTGCTTGCAATTTACTTCTGAAACTTTTTGAATCGGAAAGTAGTGCAATAGCTTTAAGTGTTAAAGAATCACGTTTTAGGATATATGGGTAAAAATCTTTTTTTTCTGTATATCGAGTTAATAATTCTACAAATAACTGATTCTCAATATATTTCGACAAGCTATCAAATCGTGCAATTTTTTCATCTTCTACTTTTGATTTTAAAGATTTAAGCAATTCTGAAATAGCTTGATTTGAATTGAATTGCTGTATTAGCTCATCAATATTTCTGTCAGAATTTGTTTTGTAGGTAAAATTTTGTTTTTTCAGGTACTCTCTAAATGCTGGAAATGCTTTTGATTTCAGAGATTTTTCAGTGATTGTATCATTTTTTGCAACATATTCATTGGCAAAAAAGAAATAATGAGAGTCCTTTAAAAGAGCTATTTCTAATAAATCTGGATCTTTGTCAGCTATAGTAACATCAGGATCAATTCCAGTTCCATCGTAAACAGTTCGCCCATTTTTTGTTGTGAATTTTTGCCGTAAAGAATCGGGAATTCTACTTACTTCATTTCGTTCAAGGTGTGAATATTTCAGAGATTGAATACTTCTACCACTTGGTATAAAATAACGTGATGAGGTTATTTTTAATGCATTATTGTAAGATATAGGACGAATTGTTTGAACTAAACCTTTTCCAAAACTTCTTTCGCCAATTATTAATGCTCTGTCTAAATCTTGTAAAGCTCCTGCTAAAATCTCAGAAGCACTAGCCGAACCTTCATTTTGTAAGACAATGAGGTTTACATCAGGAAACATTGGTGCAACACGAGTTAAAAAAACTTGATTATTATCAAGAAGCCGACCTTTTATTCGAACTACTTCAAGACCAGCTGGCAAAAATAGATCTAAGATGGAAACCGCTTCGTCTAATAAACCTCCTGGATTATTTCTAACATCAAAAATGATATTTTTAATTTCTTGTTTAGTGTTTAGCTTTTCTAGTGCGCTTTTAACTTCTACTGCACAATTCTGCGAGAATTGCAATAATTGAATATATACTGTTCCATTATCCTCATCAATAAAGCCTGCAAACGGAACGCTTTTTACGTCAATTCGTTCTCTTTCTAATGAAAAACTTATCGGTTCACTAACACCAAATCGTTTTACTTTAATTTCTAAAACAGAACCGGGTTCACCATATAATTGTGCTTCAATGTCATTATCAGAAAGTTCTGAAGTTGGGATTCCTTCAATTTCTATAATACTATCTCCGGTTTTTACACCTTTTTTATCAGCTGAATACCCTTCAATGGCAGTAATTACAACTATTTCGCCACGCTGTAAAGAAATCTCTAAACCCACACCTGCATATTTACCTTTAGTTATTATATCCATTTCCTGATTTCTGTCTTCAGGAATTAGGACAGTATAAGGATCAAGCATTTCTAACATAGCGTTGATTCCTGTATTCATTAACTGACCAGGCTCTACCTCGTCAACATAACGCAAGGACACTTCGGAAAAGACATCGCTAAAAATGGTGAAATTCTTTTTTATATCAAAAAAGACATCAAACTTCGATGCCGCTATAAATACATAGGCTGATACAACAATAATCAGACCTGCAATTGATTTCTTTATTACCACTATTTTTCTTTAATTTTTAAAACTTGACCAGGGAAAATGGTGTTTTTACGAAGTTTATTCAATCTTTTCAGTTCACTTATACTAATTCCAAAGTTGTTTGCAATATCATATAAATTATCATTCGATTGAACGGTGTAGGTAACATAACCATCGCTGTCAACTGTGGCTAAGTTTACATTACTTGTGGATTTACTTCTACCAAGTTCATTTTTCTCTTTATTTGACATCGAATTGATATCTACATACAGGCTTGCTCGATTATTTGGGACATAAACCGAAAGTTTTTGACCAACACGAATGGTATTACTTGTACCGTTCCAAGAACGAATATTACTAGCTCTAGTTTTAAACCATTCTGCGATTTCACCAACGGTATCACCTTTTCTAACGATGTACACTATTTTTGTAGAATTTGCAGGTCTATTTCTATAAGATTTAGTAGAACTTACATAAGTACGGTTACGTTGAACGGGTAAATCATCACTTACATTGCCAGATTTTCCTGCTGGAATAGGAACCATAATTTCTTGTCCTATTCGGATTACTTTTCCCAATCTATCATTTGATTCATATAAATCACGAACGGTAACTCCATATTTCCGAGCAATTCTACCTAATGTCTCCCCTTTTTTCACATTATGAACAAAAATGTGTTCTTTTTTTGCTGAAACAGGTAAATCTTTGAAATTTGCTAAAAACGTTTCTTTTGCACCAATAGGCAAGCGTAAAGGATATGCAAACTTTCCTGGAGGGGTAGCCCAACGTAATAAAGCAGGGTTAAACTCTCTTAATTCTTCTTCACTTATTCCCGCAGTTTGTGCTAATAATTTTAAATCATAAGAACCAATTACATCAACGGTTTCGTATTGGTAAGGTTCTTGTGTTCCATATTTTGCTTTAAATCCAAATTCTTCTGGATTTGTCGCAATCATTACAGTTGCAATAAAAATAGGTACATAACCTCTTGTTTCTCTTGGTAAATATGGGTAAATCACCCAATAATCTTTTACTCCTCCAGAATTTCTAACAGCATATTTCATTCTTCGAGGACTCACATTATAGTTTGCCAAAGCTAAGTGCCAATCACCCCAAATTTTATACAAATCACTTAAATGTCTTGCGGCTGCTCTTGTAGATTTTACTGGATCACGACGGTCATCGACCCAATAATTCACTTCTAAACCATAAGCAGCTCCGGTTGCTTTAATAAATTGCCACATTCCTACTGCGGCTGCTTTGCTTCTAGCCATTGGATTTAGACCACTTTCGATCATCGCCAAGTGCATCAATTCTTTTGGAACTTTTTCTTCTTCGAAAATTTTTTCCATCATAGGAAAATAACGTTCTTTCCGCTGAAGCCATGTATCCATAATTTCTGGCTTCTTCATCCACAAATAAGCCAATTGGCTATTTACATATTTATTTTGAGGGAGTTGAACCGCAAACTTTTTTTCATTTTTTAAACTTTTAGGAATGGAAAAATTATCGGCATCTAAATCGAGTTGATCATCAGAAAATAAATCTTTTTGGATGGCAAATATTTCGCCTTCTTCCTCAAAGCCTGTTTCTAAACCACCATAAAACTCACGATATTCTGTCATTATAGTTCGGTATAATTCTGTGAATCTGCGATGTTGCTGAATATCAGGATAATCGACAAGTAATTGTTGAAGTTCACTTATTGAATTTGTGATATAACGTTCTGTGGATAATGCATCATTATTTATTTGTGATTCAAGGCTTAAGACGTGTAGTCTATAAATATCTGCTATTCTTGTTAGAACTGATTTATCATCGTCTGATAACTCCGCTCTTACAATAGAGCTTGTTTTTTGCGCTATACGTTGCTCTAATTCATCAATAATCTCTTTTATTTTATCGTTGAAATAAACGAGATCAATTGGCAATCTTTCAGAACCTTCGGCATATTCAATAGACTCGTAAGTGGCAGAATCAGAGTTTATTTCCTCTTGAGCCCAGACGAACGTTGGAATGGATACTAAAATTAGTGTGTAAAAAATAGGTTGTAAGAACTTCTTCATGGTTGTCTGTGACAGGAAATTAATGAGATCGTATTTAGTAAGTAGGATTTAGTATGAACCAAATTTAAGCATAATACTTGTCGATTCTGGTTCTTTTTATGTTTTAATACAAGATTTGTGCCTAGAAATAGAATTTCAAAACGGTTTGTAGATTTATTACGTCGTACTTAGCTTTATTTGTGATATCAATAAAATTGAGATTCTTGACAGTACCTGATCTTTACATCCAAATCGATATCTCTTGTGTTTATCACCATTTTGAATTAATTTGAATACCTCAAATGAGCCTACTCTGGGAAAAAAATTCAAGTAAATAATCGGTGATTTCACGCGATTTTAAAAGATACAAACCGTTATGATTTACTTCTAGACTTGAATCTCCATTGGAATTATTCAACTTAATTGTTGCGCTGTCCAACCTTGAACTATCGGAAGTCTTCGACCAATTCCAAATGCTTTATTGGAAATCCGCAATCCAGGAGGAGCCTGCCTTCTTTTATATTCACTAAAATCAACCAAGCGGATGATTTTTCTTACAATTTCTTGCTCAAATCCAAGTTCTAATAAATCTTGATACGATTTTTTCTCTTCGATATAGGCTTTCAAAACGGCATCTAAAATTGGGTATTCAGGCAAAGAATCCGAATCTCTTTGATCGGGACGTAACTCAGCACTAGGTGGTTTGTTAATAGTATTCCAAGGAATTACTTCCCGTTTAAAGTACTCGTCATTCAACCATTTTGACATAGCAAATACTTCAATTTTATATAAATCAGCTAAAATAGAAAGACCACCAGCCATGTCTCCATAAAGAGTACAATAACCTACTGCCATTTCAGATTTATTACCTGTATTTAACACTAAATAGCCAAATTTATTGCTGAGTGACATTAATAAAATTCCACGACTTCTACTCTGAATATTTTCTTCGGCAACGTTAAAAGCGGTACCAGAAAATAAGGGTTCCAAAGTTTGTTCAATCGAATCATAAATCTCTTTAATAGGAAGCTTATGTAATTGAATGCCAAGGTTTTCGGCTAAAGAAACAGAATCATCCACACTTCCTGAACTGGAATAATGTGAAGGCATGGTTACACCAATAACATTTTCTTTTCCGAGTGCTTCGGCAGCAATAACTGCGCTTAAGGCAGAGTCAATTCCACCACTTAATCCTAAAATGGTTTTCTTACTGATTTTTGATTTTGAAAGATAATCTTTCAAACCTAAAACCAAAGCTTTAAACTGCCGTTCTTCATCACACATTGCTGTTGGCGAAGAATGAGTTATGGGTTTAAACCTTGCTTTTTCTTTGTCATATTCAGCATCAATAAGCATTTCTTCAAATAAATTTGCCCGTTCAACGATGCTTGAATCGGCATTTAAAAACATGGAATCGCCATCAAATATTATTTCTGTATTTGCCCCAACCTGATTAGAATAAATGATTGGAAGAGTTTCTTCTCTACAATGCCTTTGCAGCATTTCAAGTCTATGATTCGGCTTGTATTTTGAAAAAGGAGATGCTGAAATATTCACTACTAGTTCGGCTCCTTTTTCTTTTAGAATTTTTGCAGGACTTATAGTGTATCGATGATAGTCATTATCGTTATACCATAAATCTTCGCAAATAGTGAGACCTAATTTAATTCCATTCCATTCAAAAATTTCCCAAGAACTTGCAGGTTCGAAATAACGAAACTCATCGAACACATCGTAAGTGGGTAACAGCGTTTTATGTACAATCGTTTTTATTGAACTATTTTCAGCTAAATACAATGTATTGAAAAGAGGTCTTCCATTTCCATGTTCATTTAGAGAAATTGAACCCCAAATTACGGTAATCTCTTTTGCTTTTTCAGTGATTAACTGATTCATTTCCAAGGCTTTGCGAATAAAACCTGGCTTCTCAACCAAATCCATTGGAGGATAACCAATAACCGCTAATTCAGGGAAAACGATACAATCGATTCCATCATGTTTTGCTTTTTCAATGGATTTTATCATGGAATTGGTATTTCCCAATAAATCTCCCACAATGGGATTAAACTGAATGACTCTGAATTTCATGCTCTATTTTTTATAGACTTGTTCGCCACCTAACCATGTTTCTAAAACTTGGATTTGCCAAATTTCAGATTCTGGAATTTCAAAATAATTTCGGTCTATGACGATAAAATCGGCCCATTTCCCAACTTCAAGAGAGCCGGTTACATCTTGCATAAACCCAGCCCAAGCTGCATCGATAGTGAAACTCTTTAGCGCTTCTTCTCTGCTTAATTTTTGCTCAGGATACCAGCCTTCTACAGGATTTCCTTGTTGATCTTTTCTCGTTATAGCCGAATATAAGCCAAAAAATGGGTTTGCATCTTCAACTGGAAAATCAGAACCAGCCGCTAAAACGGTTCCTTGATTCAAGAATGATCTCCATGCATAGGCTCCTAAAATTCTATCTGAACCAACTCTTTCTTCAGCCATATTCATATCACTTGTAGCATGAGTCGGTTGCATGGAAGCAATTACGCCATAATCTTTAAAAAGAGGAATGTCATCGGGATGAACAATTTGTGCGTGTTCAATTCTAAAACGGTGATCGAGTAATTTTAAATCATCAACCGTTTTTTTGATGGCTTTTAAAACCGTTCTATTGGCAAGATCTCCAATTGCATGCGTGTTTACTTGATATCCTTTTGATGCCACTTTGAACATCATTTTTTCCAATTCAACTTGATCATAATATAACAAACCAGAATTAACAGGATCATCAGAATAGGGATGAATCATAGCAGCACCACGACTTCCTAAAGCTCCATCTTGATATAATTTAACACTTTGAACATAAAGACGATCATCTGCATAATTTTTTAATAAACCCTTTTCTGAAATCAAATCAAAATCGACACCTGCTCCTCCAATCATGGCATAAATGCGAGTAGTTAATTCATTTCTATCAGCAAAATCTTTATACATCTCATAAGCGCCTACATTAATTCCTGCGTCATGAACTCCAGTCATTCCAAGGCTTGCCATTTCTTTTAGAGCAAGAGATAAGGCTTTCTCATGCTCAAGCTTAGTTCTTTCAGGCATATATCTTTCTACAAGATTAATGGCATTATCTACTAAAATCCCAGTAGGATCTCCTGATTTATTCCGAATAATTTTGCCACCATCTGGATCAACAGTCTCCCTTGAGACACCTGCAAGTTTAAGCGCATTCGAGTTCGCCCAAGCTGCATGCCCATCTACCCGATCTAAAAAAACGGGTTTATCGATATTTAGCTTATCTAAATCTTGCGCAGTTGGAAATTCATTTTCTTCCCAAAGTGTTTGATTCCATCCGCGACCAATTATCCATTGATTCTCGGGGTTTTCCTTAGCAAAAGCAGCAATTTTTTTCAATGTTGAATCTTTTGAATCAATTCCTGCCAAATTAACATTTATTCCGAGGTAACCAAGACCAAATACATGTGCATGAGCGTCTATCAAGCCAGGAAGAACTGTTTTCCCATTTAAATCTATTGTTTTTGTTGGTTGAACTGCATAAAGAGGTTTTTCTTGCCCAATGTAAATTACCTTGCCTTTTTCAGTCATCAATGCCGAAAAAGAAACAAGGGAATCTGCTTGAAATGTATAACCTCTTAGATTTTTATATAAGACAATATCTTTATCGTCTGCGTTTGAGCAGGAAATTAAGAGTAAAAATAACAGAAATAAAGGATTGGTAAACATAGACATAAGTTAATTTAAACAGTATATTTTATGATTAGAATTGTATATTCACTAATTAACAAGTTAGTCAATCTTGGATTCTCAACCTTTATTAGAATTGAGTTTGAAAAAAAATCGATTTTGGGGGATTGCATCCATTCAAATCGTTAATTATTTTGCTAAAAAACAGTTAAGAAGTTGACTTAAGATTTAACCAAAGAATATATCAGTAACATTGGTAAATAATTTGTTATTAGCTTATCTAAGAATAAACATTTACACTCCTAAATCTAGAAATTTCTCAGCGAAAATACGGATTTTGGTAACATAATCTTATGAGAACCTTAGCAAAGATTACCATTAAGCGCTTAAGTTTATTAGAAGCAGAACATGTTTTTTGGTTAAATGAAGAAATTTTTAATGAAACACGGCTTATCAATCATTTTGACCACAACGATTTGATGATTTTAGTTGCCAAAAAAGAAGGCCTGCCAATTGGTTTTAAAATTGGATATGGGTTAAATGATAAAGATTTTTATTCTGCAAAAGGTGGTGTTCTTAAAAAGTTTCGAAGACGAGGAGTTGCCACCTTACTTTTATCAAAAATGATATTTTATGTCCGTTTGGCAAACTATTCTAATTTTATTTTTGATACCTATCCTGAGAGAGATTTGGGAATGTATCTATTGGGTAAGAAAAACGAATTTGAAGAGACAGAAAAAGAATGGAATGCTAAAATGAAAGGAATTCGAGTTCGATTTGAAAAAAAATTGGGTTGAAGATTGTTTAACTAGTGATAATTCATAATTCATAATTGATAATTGAATAAACGCTTAACCCAAACTCTGTTTATTTTAGAACTGCAAATACCTTGACTGAAAAGATATAAAGAGGATTTGCCACTACACAAATTAAATCAGACCCTAAATCAGCTTATTGAACAGCAAAACTTCAATTATTCTCCCAATTAAGAATAAAAGTCAAAAAAAAATCAAAAAAAAGCAACTAACTATTGCAATACAGAATTTATAGTTTGTATATTTGCATCCCCAAGCGGGAATAGCTCAGTTGGTAGAGCACGACCTTGCCAAGGTCGGGGTCGCGAGTTCGAGTCTCGTTTCCCGCTCATCTTTTAAAAGCCGTTTATTTCACGATAAACGGCTTTTTTGTTTTAGTGAATCAAGAAATTAGTAGGTATTAATTTAATGTCTGCGTTACTTTACTTGCAGTTTATTTATTCAACTTAACAGCTTTAACTGACATCATATACACCCTTCCGTAGTATGTCGGCATCAATATTGGCAAATAGACTAATTAAAATGGCAATCATGATTTATTGAGTTTTTAGAAAAGTTACTATAAACACACCGAAAAAAAGCCCCTCGTTGCTTAACGAAGGGCTTTGAAGTTATTTTAAAACAGAATTTTTACTTAATTAATAGCATTTGTTTTGTAATGCTTGTTCCGCTTGTTTCAAGGCGATACAAATAAATACCACTTGCCAAATTGGATGCATCAAAGTTGATGGAATGAGAACCTGCCGTTTTTATAGGTTTTACCAGAGTTGCTACTTTTTGGCCTAAGACATTGTAAACCAATAGACTTACAGAACTAGCCTCAAGTAATGAAAATCGAATGCTTGTACTTGGATTAAAAGGATTGGGAAAATTTTGCTCAAGTGAGAATGATTCAGCGCTGAACAGTTCATTTTCATTTGAAACCGTAATATCTGAAGTATCTGAGAAATAGACATTATCAATCTAAACAGCAGCAGAATTATCGCCAGCAGGCATTATGATAACTTGATCTATTTCATTTCCTATATGATCAACTAAATCGATACTGTACTCAACCCAGCCTGTTGTTGAGCCTGATTCATACGTTATATTTGCCCCAAATTTCCATTCTGAACTTTCTGTATAACTAAACTGCACTTGACCTGGGCCTGCTTCATTTGGATTATATACTGAAAAGAAAAGTTTACTTAGGCTTACTGGTGTAAACGTCGGGAAATATTGAATTTGTTGGCAACTTCCATCAGTAGCTGATTTTGTTACGTTTTCGCTTGAATTCACTTCATTTGAAACTGGATTTGTCACTTCGCCTCCATTTGTTCCACCGAACCACATTCCTGAAGAAGTAGTGTCGTTATTAACAAAGATTTTTTACTTGAGCCAGAGAAGAAACTGAAATTAGTAAACTGAACACCGCTGTTGACAAAAGCAACCTACTTACCATATTTGTCATAATTATATCGCCTTATTATAAATGTTGTTATTTAACCTGTTCATTTTACTAGGGCAACTCAAGTCCAAACGACATCAAAATTATTACAAATTACTTTTTGTGCGAAGTTCGAGAACAGAACTAAAAATGTACTTTGATATTAATGCCTCCGTTTGAATATTCAAACCCGCAATTTCTTTCTTCACTACGGGAGAATGTTCGAGTTTTGCATAGAATCGTTTTTTTAAGCAGAATCGGAGCTTACCTCTCTCTCCATTTTGAATGATATTTTAAAAAAACAGGACTTAAATTGGAGGGAAAATGAGTGGGCGGTCAGTTGATAAATGAGTTTTATAGTATAATAATAACAATAATTTACAACCATCTTAATCCCACTCCGATTGAAGAAGCGAACTCCGAAACCTCATTCATTAGGAAAGGAGAATGTTCAAGTTTTGCATAGAATCGTTTTTTAAGCAGAATTCGGAGTTTACCTCTCCCTACGATTGAACAAACGAACTCTGCATAGCACCTAAAAAAACTCCGATTTCGAATCAAATAAAATGAATTCAAAATCGGAGTTGAAAAATGGAGAATTGAAACGTAAATAAGATAATTTTTATTTAGCCATTCTAAGAAGAACAACTAAATCAAATCGATACTCTTTTAAACTTGGATTTAAGACTTTGGAAAAAGAACGAAAATTAACATCAGCCCATCGGTCTATGCCCTTTGAACTTAAAAATATATTTACATTTTTTGCTGTTAATGGCTTCATTGCAGATTTAAATATGGTGTTTTCTGTTTCAAAGTCTTTTCCATTAAAATAATCGTAAAATAAGATAATGGCCCACCCAACTTCCGCAAAGTGTCCGCCAACTGACGTTGTAAGATCACCTGACTTAACTCCTAATAGACCTTGATTTGTCCAATCAACTCCACCAATAAACACATTCTTTCCTTGCCGGATGCCTTTAGTTTTAAAAAATGAACTTGCAGATAATGCCATTACATCACTTGCAGCCCAAACAATTGATATACTTTTCAAATCAGCTTCAGATTCAGATTCAAGTTCTTTGATTGTTTGTTCTGGAGACCAATCCGAAAACACGATCCGGTTTAGCTTAACATCGGGAAACTCGATCAATGCTTTTTCTAGACCTTTAACTCTTAGTAATGCTGAGATATCCGTATCATTGCCTGAAATTGCAAAAAGATTGATAGATTTTTTCCCTGAAGCTTTAGCTGATAAAATGAGCGTTTTAGCTAACTCATAGCCCGCATTTTCATCATCAGGAGTAACTTGACCCAAACAAAATTTATTATAATTTCGGGTTGATGTTAGATTTTCTTTGCTATCGACTCCCATATTAACAAAAATAGATGGGATAGCATGTTTTTCCGCTATTTCTATATAACGATCACCTTGACCCGTCATAGATGGAAAAATAAAGCCATTGGGCTTAGGAACTTGAATAGCGGCTTTTTCCATATTTTTTGCCATAATATCTGCGTCATCATCCCCATAATAAACCACAACATCCATTTCTAGTTTATCAGCAACAGATTTACTAAAATCAATCATTTCTGCCCAGAAATGATTCGCTTCAATACCAGGTGAAAAAACAGCAATAGTTTTTTTTGTTTGTGCAAAACTTAAAGAACATCCCGCAAATAATACAGAGTAAAGAACCGCAACACTTACTGATTTCATAAGCAACCTTTTCATAATAGTATTCTCGATTAGTTAAACCAAAAAGCCAAAAAAATTTCTTTTGTATCTAAAATTTTGCCGCATACTTTGAGTGCTAAATTTAAGTATAACAATTTGAGCCAAAAGATTTTAGAGTCTAATTAAAAGCTTTCACTATTAAATGTCAATACAAAAACACTTTAATTTTAACATTCCTTTCTAAGATCGAACTGAGTGCTACTACACAAACGACCAAAGAATTCAATTAGAATCAATTCTCAACGTCTAATTAGTATAGTTGCAAGGAGTTAATATACCTTCTTACACTATTTTTCATAAAGCAATAAACCTGATTTCTGCTTATTACCTTCATGGTTCCAAGTTGCACTTACTAAATGTATGTTAACTACAAGTCATGAAGCCCCATTTTGCTACCATAGAGCAAAGTTGTTAAATTCGAAGCTTTCACGCATTGTACATTCATGGCAAACATTACCAAAAACAAGGTGATTAAATAAGATTTTTGTATGGATTTCATCTTAGTTTCCTTCCATTTCTCTGGCTTGTTGTTCTTCCTCTTGTTGTTTTCGGCGCTTTTTCTCCCGTTCTTTCTCGGCGCGGCGCTCTTTTAGGCGTTCTTTCAATTCCTCGTGTTGCCCTTGTTCTCGTTGGGGCAGAACTTGTTGTTCTATACTTGGCTCAATAGTTTCCGCAGATTCTAGGAACTCTTCGTTCAGTAATACCTGCGCCCGTTTCAATTGCATGCGTAGCAGCAAACGATTTTTCTTTCTTTGGGTTTTAAACGCGCTACTTAGTTGGGTTTCGCCTCGCAAACGTTGAACCATTTCCTGCGTTCCATCTAGGATCTGCCCAAGTTCTTCTAATTCAGACAAAGCAATCAGACCAAGACCAAGACCGAGTTCCGTACTTAGTGCATCCCACATTTCTGCGGCTTTTTTTGTTTCGCCCCAATCCAGTTCCTGTTGGAGTTGCCACAGTTTTGCATGAGTTTGCTACTCACTAGTACCCTCTTGCACATACCGATCAAACGCTTCGCGAACGAGCCCTTGCTCCCCTGACATGTATCCTATTCCAATGAACTTGTTTCTAAATTCTTGCTTTCAAGAAATTACTCATACTAATTTACAACTACATTGATGAAACTAAGCTTGCCCACTTATCTTTCAAATCCAGAATCGTACGGTTGCGGTTTAGCCATTTTTTTAATTCAACAATTCCTTGAGATTGGTTTCTAATCAATTTTATTTTTTTTCGATTTATTTGGCAAAGAAAATGGATCTATATATTCTATTATATCACCATTAGAAACTACTATTGGAGATTTTTTTTGCTTTTTGAAATCAATCATTTTCTCATGTGCCACTTCTAAACCACGCATTATTTCGATAACTTGCTCATTTTCTATTGGGAACTTACTATTTGTATTGTTCATTTATTTTTCTCCATTTAATATCATCTAATATATTCATTTCACCATTATCAGCATAACTTTAGGCAGCTGCACAAGCTGCTACACCTTATGTAGTTGCCGGCACTGCTACTTTTGGCACTTGGTTGGGGTTAAATGTTATTTATGACCAAGCTAAAGACTACATTACAAATGCAGAGGCAAAAGGCAAAACAGGTTCAAGAGATAACAATACCATTGGAGAAATTACTTATCCTTGGGATTCAAATCTACGTGTTGATAATGTAAATTACTTCTTAATGAATAGTATTCAACAAATTCAAACTGAAACACTTTTCAATTTGACGCTTAAACATTTGCTGAATGCATCAAGTTCAAATCGATTATAGTTAACCTACAAATCAATTAATATGAAAGTTTTAGTCGATATACCAGACAAAGATGCCAATTTTGCAATGAAAGTATTGCGTAGTCTCACTTTTGTAAAAAATGCAACCCCTCTTGGCTCAGCTAAAGCTGAATTAACGAAAGACCTTAAAGAAGCTGCACAAGAAGTTCGGATGCATAAAGAAGGTAAATTTGAATTAAAATCAGCTCAAGAGTTACTCAGTGAGCTATAATATTATTACTACTCAGCAGTTTGAGAGAGAACTCAAGCGATTGTCTAAAAAATTCCCTTCACTAAAAATTGAATTCGCCCACCTTATACAAGAAATTTCATACAGCCCATCTTTAATTGACGCTTTTTTCTAAGACGATTTTTTAAGCATAATCTCAAAATGGAATTAAGTCTAACTATTTAAAATTTTAATCCTATTACTTGTTCGCTTTATTTACAGTCTCAACATCTATATAAATTTTTCTGTAACCGAAACGACTGACCACTTGCATTTCCCAGTTTATTTCGCTGTCCAACCGAACTCAGATTTAGTAAATCTAAAAATAAATTATCAATTAGGAAAGTATTAATTTCCTAATCTATCTTTTTGTGGCTTAGAATTTCCTTTTTGACTAATTTTACCCTGTAAATACAAATAGATTATTCATATGGTAAGCGTTGGCAAAAACATAAAGAAGATTAGAGAGCAAAAGGGCTTAATGCAAAAAGAAGTCGCTTTGGTGGCTGATATGCAAGCTTCTAACTACTCTAAAATTGAACGTGGGCAAAGGGATGTTTCTGTTGAGGCATTGTACAAAATCGCACAATTTTTAGGTATGACGGTTGATGAGATTATTCATTATGAAGTTGTTAAAACGCCGGCTCATGTAAAAGTGGAAGATAAAACGACAAATGAAAAAGTGCAGTTGATTTCACAACTCGATGAAGAAGATAAACACGCTTTGTATCGTATTATTGATGGAATGCTCACTAAAAATAAATTTCAAACGTTCTTTGAACAAAATATTCAAACTGCTAAATAGTATGAGACAAGTAACTGTATATACAACAGATAAGGATTATAGCCATTTCGTAGAGCTAGCTAAAAACCTACATTATGTTAAGAAAATTGAAACGGATGATGAGCCTACAAAAGATGAGATTGTAAACAATTTAAAAAGAGGTTTTGAAGAAATGCAAATGATTAAAACAGGCAAATTAAAAACCACTTCTTTAAATGATTTTTTGAATGAGTTATAAAATTGAACTTACTGACAACTTTAAAAAAGAAGCTAAAAAACTCATAAAAAAAACGCTTCTCTTCGTGCCGAAATTGCAGAGCTTGGCAAAGAACTTGCCGAAAACCCAAAACTTGGAACGCATTTAGGAAATGATGTTTATAAAATACGCCTTGCCATTGCTTCCAAAAGCAAAGGTAAGTCTGGCGGTGCAAGGGTTATCTCCTTTGTGAAAATTATTGATGAAACAGTTTTTCTACTGTCCATCTACAACAAAAGTGTAAAAGATGCTATCTCCGATAATGAAATAGAAGAACTTTTGAAAGATTATCAATAAAACAATTAGCAAGTAGCCACGATAGATTTCTAATTATAGACCAAACCGGAGTGTATCATTTGGGTGCTTCACTCAAATATTTGGGAAAAAGGCCTGTGGTGAGCCAAGTCGAACCATGGTTTGCTTTTTCGAAAATGGAAGCGAGTTCTGTGGAGAGTGTGTTGGCAAAGATTGAGAAAATGAGCTGATTCTTAGTTGATTTACAGACACACTTTTGAATAACAATCCAAGGAAAAGTAAGTGCTTCTATTCCTCTTCTACTAAGATACCTGTACCGTTAGTTTTAATTAGGAGCATTCGAATAATTGCACTTACTTTGTAATTACATTTTAAACAATTAAAATTATGGAAGTAGCTGTAATTAAAATAGGAAATTCAAGAGGCATAAGACTTAGTAAGACAATGCTTGAAAAATATAGTATTAAGGATACTGTTGATTTGATTTTAGAAGAAGATCAAATTGTACTAAAACCACTTTCTACACCAAGAAAAGGTTGGGAGGAATCATTTAAAGAGATGTCTAAAAACGGAGATGATAAATCACTTTTTAATGAAGTATTTGAAGACAAAAACCTTGAAGAATGGAAATAAAGCAATATCAAATTATTTTGGTTAATCTAGATCCAACAATAGGAAGTGAAATAAAGAAAACTAGAACTTGCCTTGTAATTTCTCCAAATGAAATGAATAAATACCTAAGGACTGTTGAAATTGCACCTAAGACAACAAATTCGAAAAAGTATCCCACACGTGTTGAAATTAAACATGACAATAAAATTGATTAGATTGTTTTAGACCAAATTCGAACTATTGATAAGCAGAGGATTTTAAAAGAATTAGGTCGATTAAGTAAACCAGAAATAAAAGAATTAAAGTCAGTTTTAAAAGAAACGTATATTGATTAGTAAGAAACTTGGCTGAAACAGAATATAGCCATCGCTTTTTTTGGGGTAAAAAATAGATTAACTCGATAAGAATTGAATTTAATCCGACATAGAATACCTAAAACCCACATAAGAATAATTTACTGATTGAGTTCTTCCGGCTTCTCCAAATTGTGATATTCCCGTTATCAAATCAATTCCTTTCGTAAAGCGATTTCCCGATTTTTTAAATAATATGATGTCAAAAACTAACAAAAACCCTCCTTGAATCATGATTGCAGATCCAAACTCTTGTTCTCGTTTTGTTTTTCCCATTTCTTGAAGTGCTAAACCTGATGCTAAATAAACCACATCAAGACCAGTATTTATGGCTAAAATCTGATTAAATACTTTTTCATTTTGAAGATATTCAACATGAGTGCTTGGTAATTTCTTTTTTGATAATAAAGACACTCCTGCTATTCCAGCATTGATAACCGCCCATCCTGCATGCATTATCGCTGCATTTGTATTTCCATTTGCTACCAAAATTCCACTTCCTGCAAGACTTACCGTACTCCAACCTAGCAAGACTTTCATGGCAGCCTGTTCACTTTTTTGTTTCTCAAGACTGAGTTGTTGCCATTGCTGAAATCCCCAAACGTGCTGTGTTAGAAAAAGAAAAATTAGTAGTAAGAGGTAAGATTTCATTTTAAATTAGACTCGTATTATTGTGATGCCTGCATTTCTTTGTAGTGTCATTTTTAATTTAAGACAAAACTAGGCAGAGATGCTTCCAGAAAGCGTTTGGGACAGCATGACCAGATTTATTTTTACTTGTTTTATTTCAATTTCTTATCCCGAACTCAGCTTATTAATTTGAATGGGATAGCAAAATTCTGATTATTCTGTCATACTCAAAATATTTAAAGTAAAATCGTTTTGCCTTGTTTATTTATTTTAAGTTTTTAAGAGAAATTAAATCTTGCATTTATTCAAGACTTCTGGCTTATTCCCTAAATTCTTGTCAATCATTTCTTGAGTTGGAACAGACGGTTTATCACGATATCGATCAACAACACATAAAAATCCTAAATAATCGTCTTTGTCTGCGTGAAATTGGTGTAGCGTTTCTGGTGAAATGAATACTACATCATGTAAACCTAATTCATGGATTTCATCGCCTAAAACCATACTGCCTTTGCCACGAATTATTACAACTGAATGTGGATGTCTATGATATTCTAACGAAGAATATCCACCAGGTTGGATTTCAAAATAACGAGTTTGTGAGTTTAGTTCCCATTCGTCTTCAGCTTCGCCTAGGAGCGAATAACGAGTGATGTCTTTAAAATTTGTCCCTTGTGTCTTGTAAGCTTTTGTTTCAACGTTTTCCCAATGATAGTTATCATTTTTTATAATTTTGGATCTGTTTTTCATACTCTCTTTTTTTGATTCTCTGCTCTTTTTAAACTTCCTTCAATATTAATGAATTTAGAGCTTTGTTTTGGCTTTTAGGTGTATTTTTTGATTATGATTCCGTGTCTAAGTATGGGATACTGAGTGTTTCTTATGCTTAGCTCGATTATATTGAATAATGCTTATCTTGGCGGAGATTCTGTGTCGGGGTACAGGATAAATAAGTTTTTTATGCTGATTTTGATTTAGGCAAAAGATTTTTTTTTAAAAATGAGATTTTTATTCATCTTGAAATCTCTCCGCCCCTCTTTGATGATCATCCATCATCGTACTTGATGTTCTTGGCAAAAAGAGCGAGTTTTGGATCTTCTCTGGGCTGAAATATCTCAATTAAATTTTAAAATTTCGAGTTGACCACTCTCTAAATCTCTCTCCGATTAAAAACTAATTCTATTAATTAAAATGTGTCGGAGAGAGACTTTAAATTTCATCATTCATCCTTAATCATTTTTATTGATTCAGCGCTTCTTGAACTTCTATGGTTGCGGCTTTAATTCCTTCAGGATGTTTATACAATGAAGCTCCCATCAAGAATACGATATCATTCCCGTATTTTGCTCTCCATTCTGGAATTTTATTTCGATCAACGCCGCCACCAGGAGTTGGGAAAGTTCGTGCATAAGGAACCATTGGGTCTAAGGCTGCTTGATTAATTCCGATACATT
>CAZNTR010000040.1:4767-24533 GCA_964575925.1 uncultured Chitinophagales bacterium | reverse complement strand
AACGCTCTTCAATTTGAAAACTCATTGTATTTCTCCGAAATTAGGTTAGCTTTTTACATGGTTAGTTTTATTTTTTGCCAAGTCGACCACAACTGAGCTGGCTACAAAAATGGAACTATAAGTACCTATTAGGATTCCCATTATAAGAGCAAAAGAAAATCCTTTAAGTACCTCGCCCCCGAATATAAACAAGACTACAACCACGAACAAGGTTGTTCCAGAAGTTATCACTGTTCTACTCAAAGTATCGTTAATACTTCTATTAATCATTGCTGAATATTCCATCGATTTATGTACTGTTGCATTTTCACGAATACGGTCATAAACAACTACGGTATCATTCAGTGAATAACCTACAATAGTTAAAAAAGCGGCTATAATTGTTTGATCAATAGTTAAACTAAATGGAAGAATATCATTTAATATGGTAAATAAGCCAAGTGTTATAACTACATCATGCATTAAAGCAATTACGGCACCAGCAGAAAATCTCCAATTACGAAAACGAATTAAAATGTAAAAGAAAATAGTGAAAATGGACGCAATAATTGCTTCCAAAGCAGACACTTTTAGATCCTCGGAAAAACGAGCCGTTACATTATCTGTTTTTTCAATTGAACCAGGATTATCAGGAAATTTTGTACTTAAAGTCTGATTAATAGCAGCTTTTAAGGTATTTACATCCTGATTAACATCTGTTCTGATTAAAACAATGTTATTTGAACCGTAATTCTTTACTTCTGGCTGAGATTGAAAAGTTTCTGTTAAAGCTGAACGAATATCGCCAACAATAACATCACTTTTAAATTCAATAACGAACTCTTTTCCACCCTTGAAATCGATTCCGTATTGTAGGCCACCTTTAAAAATAATTCCTAGGATTGATAAAGTAATCAATGTACCTGAAATTATATATCCAACATTACGTTTGGAGATAAAATTATAATTTGCTGTTTCAAAAATTCTCATTGTTCTTGTCTCCTATCTTAACCGATGCTTAATTTGGAATGTTTGTCTTTCACTAAGTAATCGATAACCATACGAGTGATTACAATTGCACTAAATAGTGAACACACAATCCCTGCCATAAGAGTTACGGCAAAACCTTTAATTGGGCCAACACCGAAACTATATAAAATTGCACCTGTCAGGAAGGTGGTTATATTTGAGTCAAAAATGGCACTCATGGCGTTTGAGTAACCAGAATCGATTGCGGCTAATAAGCTTTTTCCATGGAACATTTCTTCACGAATACGATCAAAAATTAACACGTTAGCATCTACAGCCATACCGATTGTTAGTACAATACCGGCAATACCAGGAAGCGTTAAGGTTGCTTTAAATGCGGCTAAAACTCCGAAAATAAACACAATATTTAAAATCAATGCTAAATCGGCAATTGCTCCAGATTTTTGATAATAGAATATCATAAATAAGGCTACTATAAATAAACCTAGCAATACAGAATAATAACCTGCTTCAATTGATTGCTGACCTAAAGTCGGTCCAACTGTTCTTTCTTCTACAATAGTTAATGGAGCGGGAAGCGCACCGGAAAGTAAAATGTTAACTAAATCTTCTGCTTCTTTAATGTTTGATAAACCAGTAATAGATGAACGACCATCGCTAATTTTATTTTGAACATTTGGATAAGTATATACATAGTTATCTAACACAATTGCAATGGGTTTACCAATATTTGCACCTGTTATACGTCCCCATTTTCTAGCACCGTCTTTATTCATAGCCATAGATACTTCAGGTGTGTTGTTGAATTGATCGAATGTTGGACGAGCTTCTTCAATAACTTCACCTGTTAATTCTACACGTTCGCGAACTCCAATTAATTGGAAATAAGGAATTCCATTATCGCCAGTAAATGCAGGTTTTGCAGTCCATAACAATTGAACATCTCTTGGCAATAATTTTTGCACTTCAGTTGTGTTTATCATTGCATTTACTTTAGCCGTATCAGGACCTGCTGCAGAACCAAAAATGACTGATTGACCTTGTGGGGCAAAGACTTCTAAGAATTTATTTTCTTTTGAAGTTACCGTTGAATCACCATCTTGAGTTTCGATTTCTTTATCAAAAGAAGCAATAACTCGTTCTAAACTTGTGCGAAGATCTTCTTGCTCGGCTGTTAATCGGAACTCTAAACGAGCTGTACCTTTTAATAAATTTCGTACACGTTCTTCATCAGAAATACCAGCTAACTCTACTACAACACGATTTGCACCCTGTTTTACAATTGAAGGCTCATTAACACCAAAACGGTCAACACGAGTACGGATAATTTCAATGGCACGAGTTACAGCATTATCACGTTGTAATTTCAACCACTGTCGAATTTCGTCGTTAGTTGATCTTCTAGTGATATTGTCTGCATCGTTTCTGAAATATCTGCTTAATCGAGCATTTGCATCTTTTGCTTCAAAAGCATCTACAAATAAATCAACCACATCTACATCAGAAGTAATGGTTTTACTTTGAGCTGATGCTAATGAATTAACTAATGTAGAATCAGTACCTTCAGTAGCTAAATTTTTAACTAAAGAAAGTGCTTCTAATTCAAGTGTTACGTGCATTCCACCTTGTAAATCAAGACCTAAATTGACAATATTGTCTTTTAAAGACTCAAGTTTTTCGTTGTTTTCACGAAGATAGGTTTCTTTCGCTTCGGTTTCCAAAGTTGCAATATGTCGTTCTTCTAACCAATAACGGACAGAGAACTGCAAGTAATAACCTGCAATTGCAAGGAAAGCGATAACTAAGAAGAGTTTATTTCCTAAACCTTTCATAAGTATATGTTTTTTTTATTGTTGTTGTGATTGTTTTTTTGTTTTCTTGTCTATTCCAATAGGTAACTATTAATAGCTTCAAAACTATTAATCAGTAAACTATTGCCGAAACACTTCGAATAATTGATACTAGTATCAATTAATATCACCTCCGTTTTATGAGATTTTTACATCAAAGTGTAAGATTTCGGGAATTATATTTTATACGTGCAAACTAAGGAGCACCAATTGCGAGTCCAGAAAGGAAGGGCTTATTACAAGAAATAGACTCGGAATTTATTTGATTGGAATTTGAATACTCAACTATTCTTTTATGTTCTGGTTGAACTAATGAACTGACCTTATAAACTAAATTTTTTACCTGAGAATCAGTTTTAGATAAACGGTTCTTAGCTGTTTGGGATTTATGATAATCAGCCCAAGAGTCTTTTTTAATAACATCAACAGATTCTTGATCTGTAGCTTGTTCATCTGCATCTTGATTTTTTTCAGCTTGTTGTTGTAACCACTCTTTGTAGGTAAGTACTTTGCTTCTTTCTTCTTCCAAAGGCGAAATACTCACTAGTAACCCTACTTCAATAAGAAGAATTAACAGAATGGTAAGTACTCTTTGAGTTGAAAATTGCATAGAATGGGAAATTAAGAAACTCCTTGAAGGAATCAAATACGATTTCAATTCTATCTTAAATCTATTTGTGTGAAAAAGGAAAGAATTGCTGAATTACAGAAAAATCACGATCATTATGAAGAATAGGAACACCCGTTTCATAACAAAACACAGCCAATAAAATATCCTTTTGACTTATAACAGAATAACCGTGTTTACGAATGAAACGAAACCAATTTATAGCTTTGTTCCAATTTTCAGAGTTTATAACCCTAACTTGTTCAAGACTTGCAAATAAATTTTTGATTTGAAGAAACTGACTATCATCTGAAATACCACGTAATACTTCCATTACAACAATTTCACACATCAATACAGAATCATTTTTCAACGCATCTTTAAGAATCATAACCTCACGAGTTGGCTTATTCTTAAAAAAATCAATCCATACAGAAGAGTCTACTAAAACCATATTATTTTGACTCTTCTGCTACAAATGAATGAGGTAATACTTCTATTGTATATGGAATTGGAGCAGGTTCATTGTCAAAAAAAGAAATTTTACCACACCAGTTTAATAATTCTGTTTGAGCATTTCTATACTTTAATAGTGTTAAACCAGCCTCAACTGCTTCTTTTTTGGTTTTGTACAAACCTGAATTTAGGACAGACTCCATTAAATTATCGTCGATTTCTATGTTTGTTCTCATAATGTGTATAATTTATTACTTTTGTACACATTATGGATTTTTGCAACTAAATGCAAGTTTTTATTCTATTGGATTTAATTCTTTCCAATGTTTTCCACTATAACTTCGAACTTCAACAAAATCTCCCTCTCTTTTTACATATCCATCTGGAGTTAAGGGGACTTTACCATAAGGCGTATCTAAAACGTAGGTTGGAATGGCAAATCCAGAAGTACTGCCTCTTAATTCATTCATAATTTTTTTACCATCTTCTATAGTAGTCCGAAAATGTTTTGTTCCTCCAATTAATTGAGCCTGATATAAATAATAAGGTCGCACTCTCATTTTCACTAAACCATTAAACAAGTTCCTTAAGGTAGTAGAATCGTTATTTACCCCCTTTAATAACACCGTTTGATTTCCCAAAGGAGCACCTGTTCGTATTAATTTATCACACGCTTCGGCTGCATCTGCTGTTAATTCTTTTTCGTGATTATAATGCGTATTTACCCAAATAGGATGATATTTTGAGATTATTTCGCATAGTTCATTTGTAATCCGAAACGGATTTAATACTGGAAGTCGAGATCCAATTCGAATAATTTCTACATGGGGAATTGCTCTTAATCGTGAAATAATCCACTCTAAATTCGAATCACTTAAGATTAATGGATCGCCACCTGTTAATAAGACATCTCTTATTTGCGGCGTTTTTGAAATATAATCTATGCCTTCTTGAATCTCAGCTTTGTTCATTGCATACTCAGAATCGCCAACCATTCTTTTGCGAAGGCAGTAACGACAATAAACCGCACATTCTGCGGCCACACAAAATGCAACTCTATCGCTATAGTTATGAATCAGATTTTTTACAGGAGAATGAGCTAGTTCTTCAAGTGGATCTAAATCATCTAAACCAAGATCGTCAGATAATTCATCCATTTTCGGAACAACTTGTTTTCTAATTGGACACTCAGGATTATCAGGATCCATTAAAGAAGCGTAATAGGGTGTAATTTGCCAGCGGAAATATGCTTTTGTTGCTTCTATTGCTTTGGTTTCATCCTCAGTTAAATGAATCCATTCTGCAAGTTCTTCAACGGTTTTTATTCTATTTCGAAGTTGCCATTTCCAGTCACGCCATTCTGGTTTTGCTTGTAATGCTTCAGTATTTATCACGAATTCTGAAAATTTAATATTAGTTGTCTATGCTTATAAAATTGATTGATACCCAAATATCTGTAGAATTTTGTTCTGATATTACTTTTATACCATCAAAACTATAAATCTGATTGATCACGCCATCTTATTAATTTCCACGGTTCTAAAGTATCCGCTCGCTGAAGTACAAAATTTGCGGAACCATCGGTTCTAAGAACATCAGAACCCTCAAGTGATACAATTAAATCGAAGCGTCTAATTATTTGTGCTTCCGTTCCCAATCCATTGGTAAGTTCCACAATCACATTATTCCATGTTAAATCAATTTCTCTTGAATACTGAAATAATCGACTTGTACTCATTAATTCTTCTACTCTACCCCAAGAAACATCCACGTTTTGATCCGGATTTCTGTAAGTAAAGGTAAATTCTGGGTGAATTAAAGGGCCGTATAAGGTTGTATCTCTTAACTTGTACGCATTTTGGAATCGAGTATAAAAACCAGATATAGTTGTCGGATTTCCTAAAAGATTTTCAAGGGGTTCGCCTTCTTTGTATTCAGGAGCAAAAGGATTTACACATGTTGAACTTATTAGTAGTAAGCACAAAATGGCACAAAAATTAACTATACGATTTGTATAGTATCCTTTAAACATGGGCAAATGCTTTTTCCAAATCTTCCATTAAATCGTTAACATCTTCAATTCCAACACTTAAGCGAATTAAGGAATCGCTTAAACCTGCTTTTTCTCTAATTTCTTTCGGGATTGATGCGTGAGTCATACTTGCGGGATGACTTATTAATGATTCTACTCCACCAAGACTTTCAGCAAGAGTAAAAAGATGCGTATTACTCATAAAAGAAAACGCATTTTGAATAGTGTCATCTTTTAGTGTAAACGAAATCATCGCACCAAAATCATCCATTTGTGATTTCGCAATATCGTGACCTTTATGTGTTTTTAAACCCGGATAATTTACATGCCCGACTTTTGGATGTTTAACTAAATAATCCACCAATATTCTTGCATTTTCACAGCTACGTTGTACACGTAAAGCTAAGGTTTTAACACCACGTAATAACAAATAGCAATCCATAGGTCCTGGAACCGCTCCAGAAGTTTTCACCTGAAAACGAATGGCTTCCATGAATTTCTCATCATTACTAATTACGGCTCCACCAATTACATCACTGTGACCGCCAATATATTTTGTGGTTGAATGAACAACAGCATCAACTCCCAACTCTAATGGACGTTGTAAATAAGGAGAAGCAAATGTATTATCAACAATGGTAAAAACATTCGATTGTTTTGCGATTTCAGCGATGGCTTTAATATCTACAATAGATAAAAGCGGATTTGTCGGTGTTTCAATCCAGATTAATTTTGTGTTTGATTTAATAGCATCTTTTAATTCAGACAGCTCTGTCATATCAACAAATGAGTATTGTATTCCAAATGGTTCAAATACTTTGGTAAACAGACGATAACTTCCACCATACAAATCATTAGAGGCAATAACATGATCACCAGGCCTAAGCGTTTTCATAACCGCATCCATAGCTCCGCAACCGCTACCAAAAGCTGCGCAATAGGTGCCGTTTTCAAGACCTGATAATAAATCTTCCAATGCTGATCGAGTTGGATTCGTAACTCGTGCATATTCGTGACCTTTATTTATGCCAGGAGCTTGTTGCGCATACGTTGATGTTTGAAAAATTGGAGGCATTACAGCGCCTGATGTTTCCTCAGCAGACTGTCCTGCATGAATAGTTTTAGTGTTAAATCTCATACTTGTAATTAATAAACTTTATAAACTGAATTCTTTTTTGATGTCACCAGCGGTTAATTCATCGCCCATGAGAAGGTAAATTTTATACATCGTTCCAGCTAATGTTTTCCGGTCAATTTTAAACTCATCCAATAATATTTCCCATTCAACCATAGCTTTATCGAGAAAATACTTTTTATCATCTTCATAAATCTTTTTTTGTGATCCTACAGCTGTTTCTGCTAATACTGCATATTTTATACCAATATTTGTGTAAATCCTTGCAGTATAAGTGGTTCTATCATAATCCATTTCTTCTTCTGTAAATGAACTTAGAATATAATCGATGATATTTGTTTTTAACGTAAGTTCATCAGCGGTTTGTAACTCTTCTTTATCTAAAGAATAAGCCGTATAAGCAGTCTTGTAAAACTTAGGGTCAATAACCGCTGAATCTAAAATTGATTCCCATAGTATTAACGCAACAAATTGATTAAATAATGTAGTTGGTGTTCCTTTTGGTAAAATGTTGGTTAGACCAGTTAATATTCCATCTAAATTGCTGTAAGAATCTAGAACAGCGGCTACTAAATCATCAGGCACTAATTTCCCTTCAACTTTTGATAAGAGCTCTAGAGCTTTATCAGCTTCTCTATTGTGAATATGAGTAATAATTCGTGAAGTTGAAAACCAATTTTCATTACTATACACTCCTTCATATCGATTGAGCAATGAATCTAAAGATGTAAAATTTTTAAGCTCAATTAATGCTTCGGCTTCAATAGGAATGGCACGAACAGAGTCATCGTTTATCGCTTGTAAATTCTTGGCATAATAATAAACACCTTGCCAATCTGTCGATTTACCACTTCTGCAATCGTTAGACAATTTAGCCATTAAATTAAACTCTCGGTTCCATGCATCAAGTCTCATGGTATGCAGATTATTCAACTGAAGCTTTTTATTCTCCTTTTTCCAGACATTATTTGTTTTTGCGAATGTTCTTGCAAAGTCTTTATAAACTGGAGTTCTCTGCTGAGGTTTAGGCATCATTCTAGCCAATTCATTTAGTGCAAACAATTTATAGTAATGCATTTCCATGTTATTAGGCTCTCGTTGGATTCCCTTATTAGACAATTTTATTGCGTCTATATATTTTTTATTATTAACTGCCTCAGCAATACTTAAGTATTCTCTGGGTGAGTTACAGGAATTGATAAAAAATAAAAACCCGAGAGCGGACAAAGCCACCACTCGGGTCAAAGTAAAGTGTTTCATAAACTTTGAAAATTTATAAGCCGGCTTTCTCCATGGCTTGTTGAGCTTTGTCGGTCATTCCTAATGTAGTATAAACTTTGAACAAAGTCATCCAATATTCTGTTTCTTCTGGTTTCAATTCAATCGCTTTTTCATAATAAACTAAAGCATCACGTAAAACATCTTTTGCTTCTGTATCTAATTTAGCTGCCCTTTTATTGTCTTCTGTACTATCACGTTCTTTAAAAAGGTTAGCCGCTCTATTTTGAATAATGATACCTGTTGTATATAAAGCTGATGCATCATCAGGTTTTAATTCTGTTACTACTTTCATTTGTACTAAAGCCTGATCGGTTAATTCATTAATTTGTTTGTTTAATGCTTGATTTGAAACTCTTAAACTATCCAATTCATTTTTAACCATTGCTTGAGCTTTTTTGCCTTTAGCATTTTTCAAATCTTTTTTGAGAATAGAAATTCTTTCGTAGTTTGCTTCTGCCTCTGTTGTTAAGCCATCAGTTGTGTTATATAATTGCGTACCATACACTAAACGATATTGGGCATTTTCTGGGTCTCTTTCTATTAATGTTTTTACTGCTGCTAAAGCATTTTCTATATCATTCGTACTCAAATAAGCATTGGCAAGTGATTGAACAATGTCAATATTATCTAGGAATAATTCTTTAGCTTTTTTAAGCGTTTCAATTGATTGATTTTTACTACCTGCTAAATCTTGAAAAGCAGCTAATCTTAAATACAAGTTAACTTCAGGTGTTTTATTCATATCAATTGCTTTTGATAAAGATGCAATAGCGCCCTCAAGATCTTTATTCATATATTGAATTTCAGCAAGGGTGGTTTGGCTATTTAAACTATCAGGCATTATAGATACTGCATTTTTTAAATGAACTACGGCTTTTGAAAGTTGCTCTGAAGTTGGACTCTCACCTTGAACTAATTTCACACCTGCGTTAAACTCATTGGCCCAGTAGCGAACCATATTATTCTCCATTAACAAGGATTTTGCTTCAGCATCTGGCGCCATTTTGTACAATTCAGTTGCTTTTGAATAATCCTGAACCATTTTATTGTAAAGTTCGGAACGATCTGATGGATTATTTTTCTTTTGAGCTAATTCACCCAATATATTTCCACGATACTCGTAGGCACTTCCGTTTGCTGGATCTATTTCTATTGCTTTTCCGACAGACTCTATTGCTTTTTCATACTCACCATTTTTTACATTTAATTTTGCTGTTTCAATATTCGGGTCTGTTACCGCGCAGGCTGCAAGTATGATAAGAGCAGACAAAACAGAGAAGCTTTTTTTCATTAACGAATTCATAATATTCCGACGACAATTTAAGTTATTTTTGACCTTTAAAGATACAAAACCTCATTTTTTAATCTACAAAGGTTTTGAATATATGTAAGTTAAAAAGAAAATTACTTTCAATGCAAACACAAATAAGATGAAATTATCTTAGATACAGTAATTTCTTGCCAATTACTCAATTTATTCAATTGTTTTTTTTATCATTTACGCAGAAGTCACTTTTTCTCAACTAAACTTGGTAGCTATTTCAGGTTTCACGGTCATCAATTATCATTAATTCATTTACAACCTATTCCTCTTTTCTCTTTATCAATATATTAATTTGATGTAAACATTTGTATTCAGCGTAATATTTTCAATTCATTAAAGACTATTTGATTAATTTTAGGCATGTTGAAACATTCTCTAAAGCCTAACAGACATTATCTTGAATTTTCATTTTTCGATTCTGGAAAGTTAACAAACTACGAATTCGAATCAGAAACTAATTCCAAACCTGTCGTTTTAATTTTACATGGGCTTTTTGGTGATTTGAGTAACTTCGATGCCTTCGTAGATAATCTAAAATCAGAAATTCGTTTAGTCCTTTTACGTTTACCTTTTTTCGATCAAGATCAATTACAAACGATTCCTCAATTAAGTAAATACGTGTTTAGATTTCTTGAAATCGTATTTCCTGGCAAGTCTATACATTTAATTGGCAATTCACTTGGCGGCCAAATTGCTCTTCATCTTTGTTTACATCACAAAGAAAGTTTCGATTCGTTAATTCTAACTGGAAGTGCCGGTTTAATGGAAAACTCATTCGGTTGCAGTAAACCAAAACGATTTAGTACAGAGTACATTAAAGAAAGAGTTAAAGATGTGTTTTTTTCTTATGAATTGGATCAAGAATCAATTCAATCTATACAGGATGTTCTTGTTAATGCTGAACAATGTGGGCGATTATTAAAATTGGCTAGAAATTCGAAAAACACTCATTTGGGACCACTATTATCAACTATTACGCTTCCCGTTTTACTTATTTGGGGCGAAAACGACGATGTTACACCTCCAAGTGTTGCTAAACAATTTTGTTCGGCTATTCCAAATGCACGTTTAAAATGGATCCCCAAATGTGGCCACGCTCCAATGATGGAACACCCGTCTGTTTTTGCTCAGTTATGCCATTCTTTTCTTTCACAACAACAATCATTAATTCAACAGGAAAAAAACTATGTCTAAACAAATTGTTCAGTCCGATGAAGCTCCAAAAGCACTTGGACCTTACAGTCAAGCTGTAATTTATAATGGCCTTGTCTATTGCTCAGGTCAAATTGGGTTAAATCCTAAAACTGGTGAGTTTGCTGGAAATACTGTTTCTGAACAGGCAGAACAGGTTATGAAAAATCTTGAAGCTGTTTTATCTGAAGCTGGTTCCAATTTTGCCAATGTGTTAAAATGCACCATTTTCCTAGCTGATATGAGCGATTTTGCAGTAGTTAATGAAATCTATGGTAAATTTTTTAAAATTAATCCACCTGCACGCGAAACAGTTGCGGTAAAAACTCTTCCAAAAAATGCTCTCGTTGAAATCGGTTGCATGGCAATCGTCTAAGTAAGGTTCGAATTTTAGGAAATGCCATTATAAAGTCTTTACTACAATTGAGATTTCGTGATGGCGTTTTTTTGTGGAAAATTAACTAAGGTTTAGCTAATATTTGTAACGTAATAGTTAAAAACTTCAGCAAAAAAATAATTTTTCACAATGCTTAAAAAGATTAGCGAAAGAATTTAGCTTCCTATTTTCTAAAAAAAATTCTCGAACCTTTTACAGTCCTTTAAAGCTTCTAAAAGGATTTTCATCATATTTTGTTGTAGAGATATCAATTTAAGATAACATTCATCTGTCAAATAAATGCTTATCTGATTCCTAGAGTAAGATAAAAACTCAGTTTCTTAATTCACTAAGGAGGGTACTCCAAAAAGTCGATACTTTCGGTTTACTCCCTTCCAAATTCTGCAAATTCGAAGAATTTATGACTAAAACCACTTTTTGAGTACGTTCAATAATCGAAAATCACCTTCTTACACTAAATTCCTGAATTCGTTTATTCCCAACATTATCTATAATTTCAACGCGTAGTGTATTATTTCTATTGGGTTTAAAATCGGGATGATAATAAACTAACTTGTCTTCTTCGGGGTCATACTCTAAAATGCCTTCTTCATCATTTACCCAAAATCTTGAAGCATTATAATTTATTCCGGATAACTCATCGGAGCCTTTTAGCGTTGCAATCCATCGACCACCTGATTTGCGATATAATCTCGGTTTGGATAAAACTGGTGCCAAGGTGTCTGTTAAAATCTGATAAAAACCAAAGTCTCTTAAATTGGCTGACAAATAGCCATTCTCAAATCTAGAATTGGCAAAATCATTTCTTTTTGTTCTAAAATTATAGGTGTAAAACGCTGTTTTTTCAGGATAGACATACGATTCATTTAATAAAAAAGAAATCGTAAATCCTCTTTTTAATGGCTCTTGTTCTGGTAAAATATAAACGGTTTCAATTCCATTTTCTTCGTTTGAATAATACCCAGCAGATAAGGACAAGGTATCATAAACCGCATTTTTTCCAAATTCTACTTTCATCAGTTGATTAGAAGTGTGAATAACGGTTTTTACACCAGGTTTTATTCTATAAAGAGGAATACTGACATCATTTAGATTTATTAAAAAGGAATTAAACATTCTTAAATCTAGAACTTGTTCCAATTTCGGTAATAAACGAACGGTTTCGTGAGGTTTGAAAAAATCTAGACTTCGAATACTTATAAGAAGTGGAGTTTCCTCTTTATTTTCAGAAGAATTTGGCAAAACCCAATCATTTTGCCATTTCCAATTCGAAAGATCTTCTGGAAAACTCTGATTATTAGCTAATTTTACTGGTTCATACCAATGAGATTCTACTTCTGGCAACGCTTCTGATTCATGAACGTGTAATTTTCCATACGCTTTTGATGTGTTTCCAAAAAAGTCTTGCGCTATTATTTCAAATGAATGTAAACCAGGTTCTAGATTTAACTTGGCTTCAGGTAAGGCCACCTCATAAAATGGCAAGGTATTTCCATCATGTTTATATAATCGTTGATAACCTTTATTTTTCTTTTTCAATAATTCATAAACACGGTCGAGGAACATCTCACGCGTATTGGAATAGCTAAAACTATCTACTCTGGAATGAAATAAGATTTTGTCGTTTACGATTAATTCGAGTTCATAAACGGCTAGTACATTCGAGGCTCCATCAGCCTGATCAAAAACGTCTACAGCTAGACCAACTTGACCTGTTACATCGATCGTTCCGAAATTATAATTTCTTCTTAAGCGAGATGGGGATTTGGTACAAACTGATTTTTTGCCTTCAACTTTTGCAAATTTATCCAATGGTTCAATCGCCAATCCACTAAATTGTGGTGGCGTTCTATCTTTTACTGAAAGATTTGTTATTAAAGCGTTTACAGGACTTTCAATTGGAGAACGAATCTCAAAATGTAAGTGTGGCGGTCCAGCGCCAGATTCGCCTGTGTAGCCAATTAATTCACCTTGTTTATAACGAATGTTGAATTTCTCCATGTTTTGATCGAATACAAAAACACGCTTTTCCCATCGTAATGAATCTACCAAGTGATCTAATTGCTTTGTAAAACGATCCATGTGAGCATAAACCGTGAAGGAACCGTCTTCATGTTTCAAGTAAATTACATTTCCATAGCCAAATGGACCTTTTGCAACACGATATACAATTCCATCACGAGAGGCATACAGTTCATAACCCACTCTGCCCCATGTTTTTACATCAAGACCTGCATGAAAATGTGCCGATCTTGTTTCACCTAAAGTTGCCGATGCTAATCTACTTGAATTAGTTGGCCAAAGATAATTTGCTTTTTTAGGGTCGAATTTTTTTTCCTGAGAATATGCTGAGTCAACTGCGCATAAATTCACAACAAGACTGAAACTTATCAGCACTTGTAATGCTATTTTTCTGTTTGTCATTAGGCTATTGAGAGTTCTAAATTAACCACTCCCTTATTTAAAATTGCGCGTAATTTATCTCCTGAATTCACTTTAGAAACACCCTCTGGAGTTCCTGTGAATATCAAATCGCCTTCTTGTAAAGTTGAGAAACCAGAAACATAAGACACCAATTCAGAAATAGAAAAAATCATATCTGAAGTAAAACCATGTTGTCTTGTTTCATTATTTATTTGTAATTCGAGTTCAAAAATAGTACTTGCATTAAATTCATTACTTGAAATAAATTCGCTTACAGGGCCGAAAGTGTCGAACCCTTTTGAAAGTGTCCAAGGATGTCCTTTTTCTTTTGCTTTTTGCTGTAAATCTCGCGCTGTAAAATCAATTCCTATTCCGATTGCACTCACGTAAGACCAAGCTTCCTCAACCGAAAGTTTGCTGCCCTTTTTTCCAATCAACAAAACTAACTCCACTTCGTGGTGAACATCGTTTGATTCAGCAGGCAATTCAACTTTACCTCTTGGTAATTCTAAACTTGAATTTGGCTTAAGAAAAACCATCGGTTTTTTTGGAATTGGATTGTTTAATTCTTTTGCATGTTCGACGTAATTGCGACCGATACAAAAAATGGTATTTACACGAACGGGTTCTGAACTTCCAGAAATTTGAACAAATGGCATGTTAAATCAGCTTAAATTATTTGCCCAAATATAGAAAACTTAGCTTTAAATGCTGTTTAAAAGTATTTTGCTAAACAAGGTATTTTAAGAAATACCTCTTTTAAACACAGCATTTTTCCCTATGTAATGCCTGGATGTTCACCCATTTTTAAAATTTAGATATTGAATACTAACTACTTGATTAATAATGAATTATATATAGATTAGATATAACTATTTTCATGATAAACTACCCTTATATTGAATTTTGTCTTAAGTTTTATAAATGACAATTGCTATAACATTCAGCTCTTATTGAACATACGAACTCTGAAATTTCTTTCATCACAAATGGAGAACGTTTGAGTTTTACCTAGACTCGTGTACTTAGCAGATTTCGGAACCACCTCTCCCTCCATTTTGAATGATATTAAAAAAAATGGACTTGAATTGGAGGGAGACAGAGAGAGTGGTCAGTTGATAAATAAGTTTTTATTATAAAAAAAACAATAATTTACTACCCTCTTAATAAGTTGGACTAAAGTTTAATAAGTACCAAATGCTCTGCATTCAGCCCTATTTCAAAAACTTATTTAAAAACACGTTTAAACCGAAGGAAAAGCTCTAGAATACTATCCGAGCTAAAATAAACTAAAACTCTGTTATCAGATTAAGAGTAATATTTTTTCTTGAGCCAAAAAGCGATATTCACCAAAGCAATTAAAGCAGGAACCTCAACCAAAGGCCCAACAACACCCGTAAACGCTTGACCACTATTTAAGCCAAATACCGCAATAGAAACAGCAATCGCCAATTCGAAATTATTTCCAGCTGAGGTGAATGAAATCGCAACGTTTTTATCATATTCTGCACCCATCCATTTGCTAATAATAAATCCAATTCCAAACATGATTACAAAATAAATAAGCAAAGGAACCGCAATTCGTAATACATCGAGTGGAATTTGAACAATGAGTTCACCTTTCAAACTAAACATGACTATTAACGGTATAACTTCCATTTTACTAGAACGAGTCTAGAAATCATTCCGGAAAAAAAAGGAATTCCCAAATAAATGGCCACCGATTCAGCGATTAAACCAATTGAAATATCAACTATTGCACCATTAAAACCGAAATAGGGAGGTAAAATGGTAATAAATATCCAAGCATAAAACGAATAAGCGAATACTTGAAAAATGCTATTTAAAGCCACTAAGCCAGCTCCATATTCCGCACTTCCTTCAGCTAAATCGTTCCATACTAATACCTTAGCGATACATCGGGCTAAACCAATAAGAATCAAGCCAATCATATATTCTGGATAATCTTGCAGAAAAATGATAGCAAGAATAAACATGAGAATAGGACCAATTATCCAATTCAAAACAAGTGATATGGAAAGAATTTTCACATTACTAAACACTTTGGGAAGTAAGGCATAATCCACTTTTGCCAAAGGTGGATACATCATTAAAATGAGACCGATTGCAATAGGAATATTGGTTGAGCCTGAACTAAATGAATTAATAAAATTGGATAATTGAGGGAAAAAATAACCGATTGCTACACCTAAAAGCATTGCTAAGAAAATCCACAAGGTTAGAAAACGATCCAGAAAAGCCAGTTTTTTCATTTGTTCTTTAGACTTCTATTTATTTAATTTTACTGAAAACGTATAATTGCTCAATCGCAATTTGAAGACAACGTTCATCATAAACTTTTGATTCTTCTGGGGTTCCATCCGATATTTTAGGATCTATGTAAGGTAAAGAAATACGTTTTTCTGCGCCAAGAACCACAGGACAATTTTGATCGGCATCGCTACATGTCATAATAGCTGCAAATTTTTCTTGAGGATTATACGTAGCATTGTATCGTTTAGAAAAACAAATAATTGGGTTTTTGTCTTCTTTATATATGATTTCAATTCTAGGATTTTCTCCTCCTAGATTTATAGCTTTAAGTCCTGTTCGTACTATGGCAGCAATCGCTCGTGGATTAAAAGCCGTAGCTTCAGTTCCTCCTGAATACTCATCAACAAAATTTCCTAAACCAAAATATTCAGCTGCCACTTTTGCCCAAATTTGACATAAATGACTTCGGCGCGAATTATGTGTACATATAAAAATGAGTTTCGATGGTTCATTTTTGTCCTTATTTAATTGAATGTATGAAACTAGTTTGTTTAGTTTCTCTATTCTATCAGCAGGAATTGCTGCAATTTGAGATTCAGCAGATTTCAAATAGCTTAAAAGAAGTGGATTAAAAGTAGAGGTTTCCATGGTTAGACTGAGTTGAATGGCGATAAAAAAAACAATAACTTCAAGCATAATAAGTATTTGTAAACGTGTGATTAAATTTACAAATCCAATATTACCAAACTATAACGTTTAACAGCAGCCAGAGTTTGGAGTACAACGACTACGATTTAACACTCTCACATCCTGTTGTTCTTGTTTTATTTCCATAGGAGAATTACCATCTGGTTTTTGAGCGAAAACCGTTATGCTAAAAATTCCCGTTGCTCCAAATTTGAAAGAAACTACATCTTCCTTGCTTAGATATTGCGACAAAATATCATCAGGAATTTCAATTGGTTTTTCCTTTTGAATAGATATAGACGTAAAACCTGTTTCTTCAATAAATCGCATATAATTATCCTTTTGAATGGCACCAGAAACGCAACCTGCATACATTGTTGCATCCTCGCGTAAACCTTCTGGTAAATCACCAATTAAAACAATATCAGAAATACTAAAATGACCACCAGGTTTTAGAACTCTATAGATTTCCTTCATTACGTTTTGTTTATTTGGAACAAGATTTAGCACACAATTACTAACCACTACATCGGCAACATTGTCAGAAACAGGCATCTTTTCAATGTCGCCTTGGCGGAATTCAACATTGTTGAAACTTAATTTTTCAGCATTCTTTCGTGCTTTATTAATCATTGCAGGAGTAAAATCGATTCCGATAACTTTACCCGACTCACCGACTTCATGGCGAGCAACAAAACAATCATTGCCAGCGCCTGAACCTAAATCAATAACGGTATTTCCTGATTTAATTTTAGCAAAAGCTGTTGGAAGCCCACAGCCTAATCCTAAATCCGCATCAGGATTGTAGCCCTCTAGTTCGGAGTAATCGTCAGTCATTATATTGTAAACTTCAGTTGTGCAAGATGTTGCGCCACAACAGGATAACGCATTTTCGTTTTTATCTTGCAAAGCAATTTCACTATATTTTAAACGCACTATTTCTTTTAATTCTGCTTCTGTTTTCATGATAATTGAGTTTTAATAAACGTTAATTTTTTTTTCTGATAATAAGCTTGAGCCTAGTTATCTCACCATCAGTTCAATTTCATTTTTATTTTGAACTGATTTAGTGAACAATTAATGCGGCTTTAGCTATTTCTTAACAACAGGTTTCATTTATTTCTGGTTTATACTCATTAAAAAAATGATTAAATAAACCACTAATTTCATTCCACTTAATCGGATTAATACAATAACTAACAGAAACACCGTCAATGGTGCCACTAATTATTCCGATTTCTTTCAATTCACGTAAATGTTGACTGATTGTAGCTTGTGCAAGTCCTAATTCACTAATCAAATCACCATTAATACACGCATTAGCTTTCAGTAAATAGTCAATTATTGCAATTCTTGCGGGATGCCCCAGCACTTTAGCAATCGCTGCTAATTGATTCTGTTGCGCTGTAAATAAGTTTGTTTTTGTTACACCCATTTTCTATCAATTGTTTAATTGCAATATTACGATGATTGAAAAAGAAATGCAATACTATTTTGCAAAATATTTCGCTTTCCTACATGCTAAGTTGTTATGCTATTGAAAAGATCTGTGAGTAAATCGGCAATTTATCTTAAATACCTAAAATAAAGTATTGAACTATGCATCAAAGTCTTTTTTGCATGTTTGAGTTCACTCCAAAAAGTCGATTCTTTCGATTTTCACCCTTCCAAATCCTACGAATTCGACGAATTCGACGAATAGTTTGCTAAAAACTAATTTATAGAGTACACTCATGTTTGAAAATTTGGGCACTTCTTTTTCCAACAAAGTCCTCTTTCTAAAAGAAAATTATCACGATTTTACTTACTCTAATTGAGATAAGTCACATTAAGTTGCTAAAAAACTACTCTTAGCATACGCTTTATCTGTTATCCCTCAAATATACTTTTCTTCAATTAGAAATGTTGAAACTGATACACGCATAAAAAATTAATTCAACATAATTATCTTGATTTTCATAAATAACTATCGTACATTTACGATGAACTAAAAAATAAGAATGAGTAGAACACTAGCCCCTGTTTCATTTACTTCCGAAGACATTCAACTTGCTGCTTTTGCGAAGGCTTTTGCACATCCTGTACGCTTGAATATCATTCGAATTCTAAACGAACAAGCTTGCTGTTACAATGGCGACCTCACTGAAATTATACCTTTGGCACAATCAACTATTTCTCAACATTTAAAAGTTTTGGTTGATGCTGGTTTAATTAAAGGAGAGATTTTACCACCAAAAATAAAATACTGTTTAAACCATGAAAATTGGAATAAAGCGAAAACCTTGTTTTCGCAATTTTTAGCTTTTAAAACCGCTGAAGCTACCTGCAACTCTACTTGTTAAAAAATTTGACTAAATCAATCGTAAATCTACGATAAACATTGAAAAGACAACATTTATGAAAACCATTAAAATTCTTGGCACAGGTTGTGCAAAATGTAAACAAACAGAAGCTGTAATTAAACAAACACTTACAAATCTTGGAATTGAAGCCAACGTAATTAAAGTGGAAGAAATTCAAGATATTATGAAGTACAATATTTTTACAACACCGACAGTAGTTGTTGACGAAGTGGTAAAAATTAAAGGTAAAGTTCCCACTTCTGAGGAAATTATAATTGCTTTAGGAATTTAAAATTACGAATTGTTCAATTACGATTAATTACGCAAGTAATGCTACATTTGTAATTGTTCAATCCGAAATTTCACTTTAAAAAATCATGCAATGAAAAGAGATAATCTAATTCAAGATAAAAGTTTTGCTTTTGCCGTTAGAGTTGTTAATCTGTACAAGTTTTTAACAACTGAAAAGAAAGAATACGTTCTCTCAAAGCAGCTTCTGAGAAGTGGAACTTCTATAGGTGCAAATGTTGAAGAATCAATTGGTGGGCAATCTAAAAAAGATTTCTTATCGAAACTCAGCATTTCTTACAAAGAAGCTCGTGAATCAGTTTATTGGATTAAACTTTTGCAAGCGACAGATTATCTCACTAAAGAACAATCAGATAGTTTATTGGCAGATGCCGAAGAACTATGCAAGATTTTGGGAAAAATTCAAACTACAATTAAAAACACAAACTAATGAAAACAAGTACGAATTGTTCCATTATGAATAAGGGCAAGAGATGTGCATAATTGAT
>CAZNTR010000040.1:0-4667 GCA_964575925.1 uncultured Chitinophagales bacterium | reverse complement strand
AATTCGTAATTGATAATTCGTAATTGATAATTCGTAATTGATAATTCGTAATTGATAATTCGTAATTGACTATGTTCAACTGGATTCAAACTTTCGCAGATTGGCTAATCTTTGGAATCTTAACTATTTCTGAAGAATCTTCGCTAGGAACTGCGCTTAATTTCTTTGTTTACGACACGATTAAAATATTGATTTTATTATTTTTAATAACTTCAATTATGGGTATAGTAAACACCTATTTCCCGATTGAACGAATTCGGAATTTCTTGAGTCGTAACAAATTATTTGGACTCGAATATTTACTTGCTGCTGTTTTTGGCGCTGTAACTCCGTTTTGTTCTTGCTCCTCCGTTCCACTTTTTATCGGCTTTGTACAAGGTAGAATTCCTATCGGTGTAACATTCTCTTTTCTTATAACATCGCCACTCGTTAATGAAATTGCTATTGCCCTTTTTATAGGTCTTTTCGGCTGGCAAATTACCCTTATCTATGCGGCAACCGGAATATTATTAGGTACTTTGGGAGGAATTGTACTGGAAAAATTCAAACTTGAGCGTTTTTTAAGCCCTTGGGTTCAAGAAATTATCGAAAAAGCGCATCGTGAAGAAAGTGCTTTTGAAGAAGAACACAAAACCTTTATGCAACGAATTCCTGAAATCATTACAGGTGCATGGGAAATCATAAAAGGCGTTTTTGTGTATGTTCTAATTGGAATTGCGATTGGTGCTGGCATGCACGGATTTGTTCCCGACCAATTCTTTGCGCAGTATTTAGGTGGTGGCCAGTGGTGGTCAATTCCTTTGGCCGTAATTCTTGCCGTTCCTATGTATGCAAACGCAGCCGCAATTGTACCTGTAATTCAAGTTCTAGTTGTTAAAGGCGTCCCTCTTGGAACTGCTATAGCCTTTATGATGGCGACTGTTGGTTTATCTCTTCCCGAAGCCACTTTACTCAAAAAAGTAATGAGCATGAAATTAATCGGTATTTTCTTTGGAACCGTTACGTTCTTCATGATTTTATCGGGGTATTTATTTAATATTATATTATAAAAGAATATGGAACACAATCATAATCATTCACACGCACCTTCTGCTGAAGCGTTCAAAACAATTGGTAAAGCCTTTATTTGGGGAATCTCCTTAAATATACTTTACGTTCTTATAGAATTAAGCTATGGTTTTAGTATTGATTCAACTTCCTTAATCTCTGACGCTATTCACAATATTGGCGATATTTCAGGCTTAATTTTAGCTTATATCGCATTTAGATTAAGCTCGGTAAAATCAGGAAAAATATTTTCTTACGGTTTCAAAAAAGGATCTATACTTGCTTCCTTTATTAATTCTGTTCTACTTGCATTCTCTATTGGTATAATATCTTGGGAAGGTTTCGACAGAATTTTACATCCCGTTCCAATTAATGGAATTACCGTTATGATTGTTGCTGGAATTGGCATTATCATAAACGGATTTTCGGCCTACTTGTTTATGGGAAATCAGGAAAATGATCTCAATGTAAAAGCAGCTTATTGGCACTTGTTAGCCGATGCTATGGTTTCTATGGGAGTTGTTGTTAGTGGTATCATTATGTATTTCACACAATGGTACTTCATTGATGGAATTGTAACCCTAATTATTGCACTCGTCATTTTAATAAGTACTTGGAACTTATTTAAAGACAGTTTAATAGGAATATTAGATGGGACTCCAAATGTCATTAATGCAGACGAAATTACAGAACATTTTTCAAAAATTGATGGCGTAAAAGAAGTACATCATATTCATATTTGGAGCTTAAGCACGCAAGAAATTGCTTTAACAGCTCATCTTGTTATTGATTCTCTTGAACTCATTCCAACTATTAAACGAGAATTAAAAAGTGAAGCTGAAGAACACGGTATTAAGCACTGCACACTGGAATTTGAACTTTTTTCAGAACAATGCACAGACCTTCAACTCAAATAAAAACAATACATCATGAAAATACATTATGTTACACTAACCATTCTATTTTTAACTTTTGCAAACCAAAGTTTTGCACAAAAAGCTATCACATTCGATGAATGGATGAGCAATTTCTCCTACGATAAAATTGGCCCCATGCAAGTTGACGCAAACGGTGCTAAAGTTCTATTAGCAACAAAAAAAGCTGTTCTTCTCGACATTCGATTTGATGAAGAACGTGCAACTTGGCAAATAAACAGCGGTATTCATATTCCTGCAAACGAACTTCCAAAACGCTTGAAAGAACTCGACAAAAATACATTATACATTGTTGCTTGCCCACACGAAACCCGTTCAGAAATGTCTATGTTATACCTAACCACCAAAGGCTACAAAGCCAAATTTTTAAAAGGTGGTTTGATGGGCTTAATGGATAGTCTTAGAGGCGGAAATGCTCTAGATTTCCAAGAAATGCTTAAAAACTAAGATTTTTTGATTCTGACAATTACTTAATTCTTTGAGTTTTAGGTAATTGTCCTTTTTGAATGTTTGACCCCAAACAATAAGTCTATATTGCTATATAATTGGTTTAAATGCTTTCAAATCGTGTGCAATAATCGATTATGTTACTAAAATACACTTTTTAAGTACTCTCAATTCAAGAATTGAAAACTCTGTATATTCTAATGAATTTATTCAGGCATTAATATTCACCAAAGTTCGATTAATTTCGTCTCTTAGTTTTGATTCCACATTTACTGCATCTGCATAATTATTCCATTGTTCTACAGTATCATTAATTTCGTCAATAATTTCTGATGCTTTTTTGCATCGAATGGATTCACCAATAACAAGCAAATCAGATTTGGTGATATCTTTTCTTTTCCCATTAATACTCAAAGCGTGTTGGCTTACCCAATCACTTCCAGGTCGATAAGCATGACAGACATCATAAGCTGGGGCTAATTCCCATTTTTCGCTTTGCTTCAGAATAAACGAGAAGTTTTTGGTATGATCATCACAATTTCTTGCAATAACATTAAAAACCATTCTCCGAAACATTTGCTCGGCATCGGCATAGCTGAGTCTAAGTTCACGCATACATTGAAATAATTGTTCGTAACTAAAGCTATTCACCAAATTGTAATCAAAATGCTTCAATGCGCAAAAAGTTTGAATGTGATGCTTTTTATCCCCTCCTGCTCTATCGAAACGTTTTGTCATAAAATGCGCGCGACCATTTTCTTCCAATAAACGTGAAGGCATCATGATAATTCCACAATCTATAGCCATAGTGTAATAAGCCATTTCTACTCTTCCATAACCTTGACTAGCTCCCAATTGCACTTCACTAACACCATCAAGTTTTAGTAACCAATGCTCAAATCCTTTTGGTGCTTTTGTTTGTCCAGACTTTACTTCTCCTGTTTTTTCATTCCAAGCGATTACAGCTTTAGGTCTTGCGCCACCTGCAGATATTCCAATTTTGAGAATATCCACAATGGCTTGTTCATCACTTTTATTTAAATTCGTGGAAAACAATTCTTTTTGATTCAACATTCTCTGTGCAGTATCTACTAAACTGTCTATTTCAATAGAAAACGAGCGTTTATTTTCTTTTAAAATAGTAGGTTCAAATTCCAATGCCCCCATTCCTCTAGTTCCAATAAAACAAAGCATTTCTACTGGATTCATACTGTCTTGTGGCCGTCCTTGATGAGCTAACCATAAATTTATTAATTGATTACCATATTTATCAGGTAAAGCATCGGCAAGTAAACCCGGCAAACCTTTGAATGTATCAAATGGTGAATTTCTATTTTTTCGTAAATCAGGAAATGAGAAAATTCGCTGCTCCGTTTTAATTGACATTTTTAGGGGAGATAAATCCCACTCTAGTTGATTTATTTTAGGGTCAAATTCAAAGGTTCCCAAACCCAATTGTTCATCCCAAACAACCGCTCCAATTACCTTTCCCCATATTTTTATTTCTGCAATCGTCATGTTACCAATCCGTTTCGATAGCTTCTGATGTTAATCTATTCGCTTTTTTTCTGATGCGTTGACGTTTTTTCTTTTGTCTTTTTGCCAACTCAATAGGACTTGGAGAGTCATTCACTTCAAAAACATTCATAATCTGTAATTGATTTAAAACTCGAATAACCTGAATTAAAGTTGGTACAGTAACAGATTCACCGCGCTCCAATAAACTCAAAGTTGACCTGCTAATTCCTGCTTCTTTAGCTAAATCTTCTTGCGATTTGTGTTGATTCATTCTATGGTGTTTTACAAAATTACCCATCTGAATCGCCAAAGCTTTATCGCTCATTGAGACATGCTTAGTGAATGAATTTTCAGTCATAAAATAAAATTATAGTGAATGATTTATGATGCAGAATTACTGCTTTGATAAAGATATTGATTTTAAGAGATCAAAACAAATCTAATATCGAATGACAAATCAGTCATTAAGTCTTTAATCTATTTTTTTTGAATGATATATCAGTCTAAAAGGTAAATAAATGACAGGTTTTTAAAGAGATGCTATTCTTTAAACTAACAACATCTTTTGTGTTCAGAAATTATTATTCATAAAGTAAATTTCGATAACCGATGGCGATTCTTTTTTCAACCCAAACTCAATAAATAAAAAAAGTCACAAGCGAAATTATATACCTACATGTAGTTTGAGACAAAAGAAAAGGATATAGTAGTTCTATTTTG
>CAZNTR010000039.1:0-24611 GCA_964575925.1 uncultured Chitinophagales bacterium | reverse complement strand
TGAGGATAATACTAATCAGTTATCAACTTTATTATTGTCTACTCTTTTGCATCATAGATTTGTTTGGATTCATCCTTTTTTTGATGGAAATGGTCGAACGGGAAGACTTTTGCTCAATTTATTTTTGCTAAAAAACGGATTTCCACCCGCCGTAATCCTAAAAGCTGATCGTCAGAAATATTACACCGCTCTTCGAAAAGCTGATTCTGGTGATTATAGCAAACTCACATTATTGCTATTTCAGTCAATAGAACGAACCTTTGATTTATACTTAAGTGCTATCTCATCAGATTTTGGCTATTACAAGCCCATAGATGATATCGTTAAAGAAGAGTCTGTTCCATATGGGCAAGAATACATTAGTTTGCTTGCAAGAAAAGGGAAAATTAATGCCTATAAAGACAATGGAGTTTGGTTCACCACTAAAGAAGCTGTTAGTGAATATATTGTTGGGCGAAAACGAAAACGAACTGATTTGAAATATAAGTGCTAAGACTGTTTGGGTTTTAGAAGGATTACTTGTTTTTCCGCCTCTTTCATCAAATTTAATATAGCTTTTATAGAGCGCGAGCGTCCCTTAATCTAGCGCGAGCCTCCGCTCGTGCTTCGAAATTAAAGTTGTTTCATAATCGGACGCTCGCACCAGAATTGACCAGATTGATTCAGAATTTCAGTTCTTCACTTCTAGCATGGGTTCAAGTGATTTTGAAACACTTCCTCTAGTCATGCTAATCATAAAAATAAGAGATAAAATAGAACTTGAAAGCAATAAAACACTAAAGAACCTCGGATTTTGAGAATGTTGAAGCACAAATGCGCCAATCATAGGACCAATTGAACGAGCCATTGTTGTTACAAAAGCGATAATTCCATTCACACTTCCTAAGCCTAAATGCCCAAATTCTTGTTTTGCTAAAACTGCTCTTAATGGAGTTATTGCACCCAAACTAAAGCCAAATACAGTGGCAAAAAGAATAATCATCGCATCAAATTGATAAAAAAATGAGATGATGAGACTCAATGATTGAAAACCAACTAATAAAGCAAAGGCATGATATCCACTTGAAAACTTGTGAATCTTAGTTACAAACAAACGAGCAGGTAATGACATAAATCCCACTAATCCCAAAACGTACGCACCGAATTGAGCTGATTTACCACCTTTCATCAACCATAAAACTCCAAGAACTAAAATCGTAGCTGTGGCAAATGTGTTTAAAAATATGGCTGTTAAAAAACGCAAAACATCCGCTTTAAAAATCCAAGCAAATTGAGGTTTCATAGCAACAGTTGTTGTATTAGCGTGTTCAGAATGTGTTGCTACAAAATTTGATGGCGCAACGAGCAACAACATGATAATCGCATAGAACCAAATCACAAACTGATATCCGTACATTCGAACCATCCATTCGCCAAATGGAGCAAACACAACGCCGGAAACTCCTGCAATCATAGTTAAAAATGCAAATGATTTATCGTGTCTAAGTGGAAGTTCCGAAACGAGTTTTAGGGCAGGTTCATACAAAATCAGACTCATTACAAATCCGATTGAAAGCCAAATGGTGTAATATTGCCAAATTTCTGTCACTAAAGGCAAAAGCGCTAAAAGTAAGGGCGCCAATAAGGTTCCAATTCGAATAATGGGCTTTGGTCCAATTTTATCAAGAAGAAAACCAATAGGAATGGAAATAATTCCACAAAGAAAAAGCGCCGATGAAAATCCGCCAGAAATTATTGCTTCTGACCATCCAAGTTCATTTTTAAACGGAATAATGAGAACAGAAAATGAATAATATAGAATACCCCAAGTAAGAAATTGATTGATTGAAATAAGAAATAGTGTCGTTTTAGGCTTTTTCATGGAGCCAAAGATAGCGATTCTATAAATGGATTTTTTAGGCTTGAGGTCTAAAGTTTTTCTTAATTACCTTAGTTCTGGATTAGGATTAGTGCATAATTTTAATCAAAATCTAGAATAAACAATTCGAACTTCATTTGCTTATGTAGCATAAGCGGACGCTTGCTATAGAGCTAGAATTTAAAACACAAGAAGCACAAGCGGACGCTTGCACTAGAGCTAAAGCACAAGCGGACGCTTGCGCTAGTGCTAAAGGGTGAAGGAAAGAACAAAATGAGTGTCATCAATGCGGTAAGAAATAAACTCATTTTACGTGTATTTGCCTGCGTAAAAGAAAATCGATTATTTGAAAAAAAAATCGAATATTCGCTTGCATAAACCAAAGAAATCATCCTGGGCTGCGACCCAGTATCTATGCCTTGTAAAGAAATAAATTATGAGTTTGATTTCTGCACACGCACAGATTTGGGTTTTTGTTTTCAGTGCTGAGTTATATGATATTGAGTTGATGATGGGTATGGCCGAGATTCCGTTTTTCGCTTCGCAGCGCTTTGAGAGTGTCAACGATAACGAAGGTACTTCGAAGCCAAATGACAGAACGTTTTAGAGTTGTGCAACTAACGCTTTCGCAGGTATCTCGGAATCATTGTCATCCTGGGCTGCGACCCAGAATCTCTGCCTAGTGAAGAATTGAGCTTTACTTAAATTTCGAGTTATTGATTAAGCAATGACTCGTGCCGAGATACTAGCTTTCGCTAGTATAACTTTAGCCCTTTAATCAAAAAGAAAACTTAATTTGTGCTAACACATTTCTTGTTGCTTGTGGATAGTAGAAATTCTCCGTAATCGTCTCTCCACCAGAGATATACGAATACGTGTAACCTCTTGGTGCATAAAGTTCATTGAACAGATTATTCACTAAAACACTTAGCTGAACTTTTGATTTCGAAGTAAATTCCAAATCAAAGCCGAAACGTAAATCGTTAACAAAATAAGATGGAATGGATTTCGCATCAGACCCTGAATTATCCAAAAATTGCTTACCAACATAGCGACCAAACCAATCTGCGGAAAATTGATTCTTTGTAAAAGAAAGTGATGTATTCCAAATGATTTCTGGAGATTGCGAAAGAGGCGTATTCGAAAACATGCTAACTTCTTGTTGAGGCAAATCATTCACATAATCTAAATCGTAATTATCCATGTATTGATTCACTCGTTCTGCACGGTTTCTTGAAAGTGTTAATGCTGTGTTTAGAGTCAAACTTTCCATCAACTTTCCTTGAACCATTAATTCGATTCCTGAGCGATAACTATTTGCCACATTTTGCCTTATATATTCACCCACATCATTAATAGCACCCGTTTCTAACAACTGATTTTTGTAATCCATAAAATAGGCGACGACTTCAAATTGCCAGTTTTCGAGTCCTATTTGATAACCAGCTTCCCAATCGTACAATGTTTCATGTTGTGGGCGATTACTGAATAAGGAATTCGTGTATTCATTTCGAGTTGCTTCTTTATTTCCAACGCTAAATGAAGCAAATGCTCGCTGATTTTTAGTTGGATGCCAAGTTAGGCCAACTTTCGGATTCACAAATATCAAAGAATCTCTTAAATCTGCTGGCGCAATTACATCCCCAGTAACTCGTGTAAATCCTTCAAAACGATACACTATACTTCGAAATTGAAGATCGGCATAGGCTGTAAAATTGCCAAATTCTTGAATCCATTTTGTATAAACCGTTGCATCCGATTTTTTACCCGTGTTATCATAGAATCGATTTCTGATTGGTGTTCCTTGCATGTATTCAGCCCAAATGACTTCCCCAAAATGATCTCCTATGTAATTATTTGCCGCTCCACCAGCTAAAATTCTCATTCCAGAAATCGGAGTCCATTCTGTACCAAATGTGATTCCATAAAAATCATTATCTAACCATAATCTTCTAATTAAATCGGTTTCGGTAAGTTGATTTCCATTTACTGTTATTGGATTCAATTGGTAGTTTTCCATATTTCCCTGAGTGACAAACGTCTCATAATAACCGCTTCCTTTGGTGTAATGCAAGGACACGTTGGCATTCAACACATCTGAAACTTTTTTGCTGTAATGAACTTGATAATGATTTTGGGTGTAATTATCCGTTTCATTGTCATACGTGTAGAAATTATATTGCCTACCTGCAGTTTGAAGATTTGTGATATCGGTAGAACTTAGTCCCCATCCATTTCTATCAATGTAGGTTTGAAGATCGTCCTTGTTGCCAAAAACGAGTGCCTCTGGAGTTCCATACCATGCTTGATACGTTTTTTCGCTTCCTGAAAACACGTTCACTTTTAATAATTGATTTTTCCCGTTCCAAGTTGCATTTAGGAAATAGGATTCTAAATCACTTTTTGCACGATCAATGTATCCATCAGACTGAATTTTTGATAAACGCCCATCAAAAGCCCAACCGTTTTTGAGTAAACCCGTTCCAAATTCTGTGCTAAATTTCTGCGTATTAAACGAACCATACGAAGTACTTACATTTGCAAAAGGTTCTGCGTTTAAACTATTGGTAGCCATGTTGATACTTGCGCCAAATGCAGCTGACCCGTTTGTAGAAGTTCCAACTCCACGTTGAATCTGAATACTTTCGACCGAAGAACTAAAATCTGGCATATTTACCCACCAAACTCCGTGAGATTCGGCATCATTTACTGGAATTCCGTTGATGGTTACGTTGATACGAGCTTGATCTACGCCACGAATTGACATATACGTGTAGCCAACTCCTGCACCAGCATCTGAACTTGAGAGAATTGATGGAGTCATTTGAATTAAATAGGGTAAATCTTGCCCTAAGTTTACTCGCTCAATATCTTCTGACTTAAGCGTTTTGAAAGCCATTGGAGTTGAGGCATCTACGCGTTGTGCATTTACGATTATGTCTTCACTTAGAATGGATTCGGAGAATAAATAGATTTCGCCAAGATTTGGTTTCGTTGAAGATAGGGCTTGTTTTTTACTCGAATAACCTACAAATGAAATTAAAATTTCTTTGTTTTTTGATGATGTTTTTATTTCAAAATAGCCGAATTCATCGGTTTGTGTACCAATTTGAGAGTTTAGAATTTGGATGCTTGCGCCTTGTAATGGTTTTTTTGTCTGCGCATCTAGGACTCGACCTTTTATCTGGGCTTGTAGGGTTGATGTGAGACTTAGGAATAAGATGAGGAAAAGAAAAATGTATTTTGATGTGTTCTTTGCCTTGTTTCGGTATAGATTGAAATCTCTTATTTGGTGCTTACTTTTTACTTGAGCTTGATTTTGGTGGTGAAATCCCCCAAGCCCCCTTTCTTGTTCGGCTTTTCTTGTAAGTTCGGTTTTTGGCAAAAGGGGGAGTTTTTTTTCTTCGTTCTGCTTTGATATGTAGTTTTTTACATCGAACTTGCTTTGGCAGGGATTCTGACTTTCGTCAGAATGACGTTGTGTTTTAAGAGTTTTTTGATTGTTTAAATAGTTTTTCATAGACCAATTTGATTTTATTTTTTCATAAAACCAGACGGTGCGTGGGGTGTGGAGAGCCGGTAAATCTTTATAAACTTATTCCGGTGGTTTCCTACGCCAGCATTACCTGGATCAGGTTAAAGGGTATTATCTCAGCCTCCAGGAAAATTGGAAGCACCCCTACCATCCGAATTCGGATAGGCACCTCAAATATCTATAAACTTTAAAACAGATGCAATAATTGTTTTTGGATACTATGCTTCAAAAAAAGCCCCAATAGCTTAAGCTTTGAAAGCTATTTTCTTTTATATGATTCGTGTAGTTTTATCCATTCTTCAATAAATAACTTATTATGCTTTTCCATCAACTCGTAGAACGCTTGCATTTCTTTCATTCTGTCTTTTAAAAACTCTGCTGAATTTGCTGCTTCTGCTTCAACTATGAACTTTTCTGCAATTTGCTTATTCCGTTTCATAGAACTCACATAATTCCTGAACGCTCCACCAAACATATCATCCGAAGCACGGTAAAAATCTTTTCTGTCGCCAGGTACCCAAACGCGTTCAATAAGCTGATGATCTTTTAAACGTCGTGTGATTTGGGAAACCGGGCCTTTACTCATTTCAAGTTTTTCTGAAATCTCATCTAATGACAATGGTTCTTCAGAAATAAGTAATAAAGCAACAATTTTACCCATCAATGAACTATATCCTAAGTTCTGATAGGCTTCGGCAAAGGTTGTTATAATTTCACGTTGTAAACGTTCATCACTCATACGACACAAATTTTAGTATTTGAAAAGTATCAAATGTAAACAATTTTCTGCTAGTCATTGTTTTTTTTGTACTTGCTTGTTTTAATGTTTGGGTTAGCTTCAAAAGCACTAGGTAGTTACATTTTACTTTCTTGGTTTTATGAAAATCACGCTATGCTAAAAGGTGGATTAGTTTTCGAACTCACAAGTTGACCGAGATCCTGTGTCGGGGCACAGGATGACTGTAGCGTTCTTTTGTCCCTTAGGTTTGACCCTGAATCATCGCCTAGAGACGATAGAAGTACGGGTCTGCGCATTATGCATAGTTAAAAAACAATGATTTAGACTTAAATCCTGTGTCGGGGCACAGGATGACTATAGCATTCTTTTGTCATGCTGGGCTTGACCCAGAATCCTCGTCAAGAGAAGTAAGAAATACATGCCATTACATTAAGCATAGCACATAAAAAACAATGGGCTAGGCTGGGATCCTGAATCAAGTTCAGGATGACCGTAAGGTTTTGACTAGTTGGTTAATTTGAAAACAAAACCAGAAATCGCATTCAAAAAAAGGCGTAAGAGAAATTCTCTACGCCTTTTATATTCAATACCTTGTTTTAAATCTTAGTTGCTATTACCAGCAGAAGTCTGATTTTGAGTATTATTTTTATTTTCTTGATGATTAGGAATTTCAGGAACTACAATTTCAGGGTCTAACTTAACTGCTTGTGCCCAATACATTTTGGCTTTAGGAATGTTTTTCATCACGTAATAAATACTTCCTTTTAGCGCAAGAGCATCGGCTGTTTCCAACGTTAACAAAGAACGATTTACAGCTTCTAAAGCTGCGTCGTATTCTTTTTTGAAAAATGCATCCTGAGCTTTTCTAAAATCACGCATAATTTGGCGCATTTCAACTGCGAACAACTCTCTATCATAACGAAGCGTTTTAGATGCTGGAGTTCCTTTCAATTCTAAATAGAAAGGTTCGTCCAAATTCAAGGGTACATTTATATTTGTGCTTTTATTTCCATAAGAAATGACCATATCTCTTTGTTTTGGATCTGGTTTTTCCTCATAAACTTTTTCATCGAACAAATTGCGTTTTGGTGACGCAACTTCCTCTTTAATAGTTTCTGTTGGAGACGTCGTTACTGGATCGCCTTTTGATGATTCTTGCATTGTTGTTGGATTTCCAACAGTTGGCGCTGGTTTCTGAACTTCTTTACTGCCACTACAAGCAACTGCCGTGAGTAAAAGAAAGCCAAAAATCCATTTTTTAGAATCTGAATGTTGCACTGATACCATAACCAATCGGATCTAATTTTGTGTTTATAAATAGGTTTTTCTCAATAATCTGAGGATTGTTCAATAAGTAATTCATCGTGAAAGAAATACCGATATTATAACTTACGTTTACATTTATACCTGTCGAAATAGAAAAAATATTATCTTCAGGAATTGGGAAATACATGCTTGACTGTAAAAACAAATCAACCCAATAATCATTAATTTCACTTCTTTTCTTCAAAAACGAATACGATCCATAAACACCTACCTCAAAATAAGTATTCTTAATAGAAACATAATTGGAGTCACTTGTTGCATTTTTTGAACTAATCTGATGAATACCACCAATTACTCCAAAATTACCTCTAAATGAATCATCTGTGGGTTGTTTATAGATTAAGCGAAGTGCATAATTTGTAAATGTAACACCATTAACTAATGTTGAATCGTTATTATTATTGGTCATATATGTTTCTGCACTAAAAGCGTTTATTCCGGCAGAAGAGATATACTCGCGCCCAAGTGTTAATTGTGTTTTCTTTAAAATTTCACGAGAAAGCAAACTTGTTGACCAAACGACATCTCTATTAGCCGATTTTAACACTCTCAAGTTCAAAATGAAACCAAATTTTTCGTCGTAACGGACGGAGCCTTCAAGGAAAGCATCAAGTGAATATTTTTCAGCTAATTCATTGAACCATTTCACTTCATCGTTATTGGTTCTGAATGTGTTAGAAACCACTAAGCTACTATCTGTTCCAACAACTATTAAATGAGGCCGAGCTAATGCTTCTGGAATTCCAACTAATCTCATCGCTGAAGTGTTCACTAATAGTTGATCAATTCTTCCTTTTAATAAATCGTAGGTCTCCCTTTTGATAACTTTTTTATCGTAGCTTAAATCAAAGAAAGCTACGCGTTTAATGTTTGATGGCAAGGTTTCTAAATCAAGCGCAAGCTTTTCGATTAAAATCTGAATTTCAGCGAACTGAAGTGCTGTTTCGTCATCAGCATAATAATTTTGAGCTTTTGAATTACTTGGCGTAAGAAAGAAACTTACAGTACATAGGATTAGAAAAAGTTTAAACAGTTTCATGGCTTACATTCCTTTCTTTTTTCTGTTGTTGGAACGTATTGCAGCTAATACATCCTTCCTTGCTTCTTCAACTGACTCTGGTTCAGGATCAGATAGTGAATCAATTTGTGAGCGAACAATCATACGCTCTCTTGAAGCATATATCGACATCATTTTATCTACTATTTCAGGTTCTGCACCAAACATGGCTAATACAATAGTTTTACGATCAATTCCTTGTAGTGATTTAATAAGTAGGGAATCATCTAGTGATGGAATATCACTAAAGGTGACAAACATACTTCTAACTTTAGTTGCTAAATCAAGATCACTCATGGCAATTTTATCCAAATAAACATCTTGTTCTTCGGCAGGTAAGTTGTCAATAACATCAATTACTCGTTGAACACCATCGGCAACTACAAATTTCATGTTCACAATTTCGAGTGCTTTTTGTGCAAAATGAGTTGCTATTTGTTTATAGGTTGATATTGGTAGTGTACCAATTCGACCCATTTTTACTAAAATGGCCATTTGCTCTTCTTCGTCAAAGGTTCGAAGCGATTTGTTAGCACGCTCAGGGTGTAATTGAGCCATTGCAATTGCAATCATATCAATCTGTTCATTTTTAAACAGGTGCATTAATTGTGAATCGGTTAATTGATCCATAAAGTTAAAGATATCACCGTAATGCCCATTTATATTAGCCCCACCTAATTGAGCTTTAACTTGATAAGCAAAACTACGGGCAAATTTATATCGTGCTGCTTCTGGTAAAGATGGCAAATCTTCCAATAACTGTTCAACAATGTGGTGATTTTCTTCCCCTATAACAGGCTTGAGGGAACTTAATAAACCAGGATTTACACTTAAAATACTGTTAGCTGCCTTTAGAGGTCCATTATCAACATCACTTTCTATCATCTCAACAAGAACTTCACCAACTGCCGCTGTATTACTAATTACTTGAATAGTTAAATAAGATTTGTCGCTCTCGTAACGCATTTGAGACTCAACAGTCGGAATTTCTTCGACTTGTTCAACTACTTTTTCTTCCATTTTTTGATTTTTAATCTCATCTAAAGATTTAGTTATAGACGATAAATCAATTTCAGGCATTTCAACTTTTGTTTTCTGATTTCGAGTTGCCAACAAATAAACTAAAAGAAGTAAGTTTACTAACATAAATCCCATTAGAATGAGAATTACTGGACTCGTAAACCATTCATTTAATTGATCGCCAGCTGAATTACCCACCCCTTTTTCAATTCTTGAGATGATTACACTGTCTGTTCTAGAAATTCTGCTTTGAGAGTCACTATTGCGTTCATTCAAACTTTTTTGTGAAGTTGAGTTATCTTCTCCAGAATCTGACTTCATTGAGGCTACAATGGCAGCTGAATCTACAGTTGTAAATTCACCATTAGGACCCGAACCCATTTTATTTTTCTTGCTGTTTGGAAACTTTCTGGATTCTATAATAATTTGATCCCCTCTAAATTGATTCAATTTACCAACAGAACGTATTAAAGCGCTAACAAAATCAACATCGTTTTGACCATAAGAATCATCCAAAACTACATTTACTAGAATTGTACTAATCTCATGTACTTTTTTGAATTTCGTTCCTCTTTCCGCTAATGAATCTTTAATAGTTGTCGTTTTAGTTCCATACTCTTCGGGAACAAACGGAAGACCAGGCATAGCTTCAAGACCATCAACTTGAACATCAATTTGACCCTTAGCTTCTAGTGCTGTATATGTTCTTTTGGAATCAATCGGAACAAAAACCTCTTTCAAATTGATTTTAACATCAATTAAAAAGCTTTCTTTGGGAAAATAATCGCCCAATGCAGTTCTGATTGGAATCTCAAATTGTCTTTCTAATTTCGATAGATCATCATCCGTTATCATAGACGCAAATGGTTCTCTAGTAAAGGTCTGAATCTGAGAATAGCTTAGACCAACAAACTGGAAAACCAGAAGTATAAGTGAAATCGTATATTTCTTCATAAAACTAAAATCATAAGTGAAAAGCCCTTCAGGCATCTGAATTAGTTTGAGTGCTAATAGCAGATTAATTGAATCGGAATAAATGTGAATAGATTCTAATAACCTTGTTATGTAGCTCTATCGACATTTACCTGTTTTCGAGACACATTAACACAAATTGTGCCAAAGTGTTTCGTTAAAAAGTTTTTACCTTAACAAACTGCCCCTATTTGTAAAAAACAAGCATTTTTTATCCCAGCAACGCAAGAGGACATCTATTTTGTGCGCAAAATACACACTTTTTTTTATTGAATTTATAGAATGAGGCTAGTTATCAACATATTATCCACAAATATTTTCCGTTTAGTAGCTTTTAACTATTTTTATCCAATTCTCTCCATTTTTGTGCATCAAAATCTCTCTTCTACAAGTTCGCTACTAAACCTCATTTTTGAAGATAGATTACCTTCATTATCATGAATTCTTGCTTATTTATCAATACTGAATGTAAAGAATAGGGCGAAAAAAAAATCTATTTAGTAATCAATCTCTTCATTTCTGCACAACTCAAGTTTATTTGAAAGGCAAGATTTTCTTTTTTTTGACATAAATTTACTCAGCGAATTCTAAAAAGTAGTTTTCGGTAAAATAATCAACGATTTATCACAAATTGAAAGAAAAAACCGTGAAATTTAAGTCTTTTTTGCTGTCTCAACACTTGAACCCTGAAAACGATTCATAAATCAGCTTTCAAAAACTAATTTAATCGAGCAATTGCCTGAGTATGCAATTGAGCTATTTCATTTTTATCAATTAAATAGTGCTTGTTACAATATTGACACACTAATTCTTGATTTTCTTCTTTCATTTCACCAAGTTCTTCAGCTTTTAGCATAGATAAGGCATCAATGAATCGATCTTTGGTACATCTGCAAAAAAAGTGAACCAGTGTTCTATCAATCTCGCGGACTTTAACATCGCCCATGGCATTCACCATGATATCATCAATATATAAACCTCTTTCTAAAAGTAAACCAAGTGGTGGAAACTTTAGAATTTGTGATTGAATATGCTCTAATTCGGTTGGCTCAGAGCCTGGCATTGCTTGTACCAACAAGCCCGCTGCATAACTAACACTTCCATCATCAGCTAACTGCACATCAAGAGCAATCATTGATGGAATTTGCTCTGACTGTTCTATATAATGAGCTATGTCACCCGTTATGGTTCCATCTTTTAGTTCTGTAATTCCTGAAACGGGCTTTGCTTCATTATATAAATTTTTTGTAAAACGAAGTACACCCGCTCCAACAGCATCTGAAAGTGTTTCTCCTTTTTCAACATCAATCATAGCATCAGGATTTTGTACAAAACCTCTCACTTCACCAACATAATTTGCTTCGGCAGTTATGGTTCCAATTCTTCCATCACCTTCAATTGTTAGGCGTACACGTTCTTCACCTTTTAATTGAGCAGCTAAAATTGCTGCGCCTGTTAAGGTTCTTCCTAACAAAACGGTTGCTACAGGAGACAAATGATGATTTTTCCTAGCTGTTTCAATTAATTCTGTGGTTTTAACTACAGTAATGCGAATTGTTTTATCTAAACTAATACCTTTTACAAAACGGTCTTTCCAAAAAAATTCTTCTTTATTCATGAGATTCCTTTAATGTTTAAGTATCAAAAAATACGGGTAATTTGAACAATTTACTCAATTGATCATAAACCTGCTTTATGTAAAGAATTGTTACAAAATGAATTCTTCTTGAAAATCGTTTTATCCAAAATTCACCCATCTAAATAAATCTATTTCTCTTAATTAGGCAAATTCTTTAATTTTGTAGCATTTAATTACGGAGAATTGAGTTACAATACCATCATAAAGTTTATCAATCACTTACATTCACTTTTAGTATTATTAGATAAATAAAAAGCTTTTTCATTTAAAGTTACCCATGAAAAGAAAATTTTTGATGGTTTCTCACACCATTATTGCGTCGTTTATTATGCCTGTAACACTTATGTTTTTAATAACAGGTTCTCTATATACGTGGGGCATAAAAGGAGATACTATTCAAGCAACCTATACCTTTACAATTAATGAAGCATCAGCTCCGAGTACAGATTCCGAATTATTAAGCACATTAATTAATCACTTAGTAAAGAATAAAATGCCTATCCCTTCAGGTGAACCCCGTTTCAGACCTGGTAAAACTGGAAATTCGATTAGTTGGTCTGGCTCAAATGCTGAAATTAGTTTTTCTGTTTCTGAAAATTTAGAAGCAAAATTGGACTTAAAAGAATCGACGTTTTATAGACGATTTGTGCAGCTACACAAAGCAAAAGGCGGCGAAGGTTTCAAATATTACGCAATGGTTTTAGCTAGTGGTTTAGTTTTATTACTTTTTTCGGGATATGGAATGGCGCTTCAATTAAAACAGTATCGCAAATTAGCAATCAACACTACTATTTTTGGATTCGTTTTTTTCGTTTTGATGGTTTTCTTGAATTAAGAACTATAAACGCCAATAGAACATTTTTAGCTAGTAAATACAATAACTTAAGCTAATATTATATATTAGCAATGAATCTATTGTTAATATATAACTTACTGGCCTTTTTTTCTATTGATGGATTCGGGTTAAAACTAAATACAAATCGAGTTAATCAAAAAACTGGCATAACTTCTTTTTCGTTCAATATCTGAGGAAGATCATGAAGTAATCCATTGGTTTTGGAACTGGCTTTTTGATTACTGGATCTGTTTCTTCTTCGTTACCTATTGATAAGGTAGTTTTGTTTGATTCGACTGATTTTTTTGAGGTCTTTTCGAATTGTGTAAACCTATGAAATGGTTTGATGAATAGTTGTCTAAATATGCGAAAAATGATGGAAAAAATATTGTAAGTGTAATAATATCAAATGACAATGAAGTTGTTTATAGTCTGTTGAAATGAATTATTTTCGAATAAGTATTTTTGTTATTAAGTCTAAATAAAGTGGGCTCAATACAAATATCGCATTTAGAAAATTAAATAATTAAATTGCTATAAATATAATGTATAGTAGCATTCAAACAGCTCAATGATTTGAAATTGTAAACTGTTGACTAATTAATGACGAGAAAAAAATAAAAATAAAAAAAACTGACAAAGAAGAACGGAATACCGCTGCTATTGAACGGGATTTTAATAAAGCTTTTTGTTTATTGATTAGTAAAAAGCTGAAAGATAGCACAGAGAACTTTTTGCACATCATTATTACAAGACTATCAAGTCGGACAAATCAAGAGTTTAAATTTGTTGCTAATTCAGAGGATGATTACAAAACTGCTATTAAGCTTTTTACCAAGATCAGCAAAAAAGAACATGATCATATACTGTCCTACGAAATACGTGGTTAAGCTAAGGTTAAACTCGGAAATAATAAAGCTGCGCTTAAGGATTTATCCAAAGCCATTGATCTCAATGCTGAATATCCCATGGTCTACTATAATAGAGCAAGTATGAAAGCAAACTTAGGGGATTATGAGGGTGCGTTGCAGGATGCTAATAAAGCTATCGAAATCTATCCTGAATTTACTATTGCGTATTATAATCGAGCCGTTTACAGAAAAGCCTTAAATAATAAAAAAGGGGCGATTGAGGATTATTCCAGAGCGATAGAACTACGACCGAATGATACAAAGGCATTCATAAATCGAGGAAACGTATTCTCTGAGTTAGAAGATTATAATAGGGCCATAGAAGATTTTTCATAAGCAATTGAAATTAATCCAAATGAAACTTTTGCCTACCGAAAGCGAGGAGATGCAAAATACTTATTAAACGATTATCAGGGAGTTATTGATGACTATACTAAGATAATAGAACTAAACCCTGAGAGTAGTTTAGGATTTTATGGACGAGGTTCAGTAAAAATTGAAATGGACGATCAGAAAGGAGCAATCGAAGACTTAACAAAAAGCATTGATTTAGATTCTGAGGTGAATAGGGCCTTTTTTTGTCGAGCTCATGCTAAACAAGAGTTAAAAGATTATAAAGGAGCGATAGAAGATTACTCAAAGGTGTTAGAAATGTATCCTGAAGATGAAATGTCATTATACAGTCGGGGAGAGGCAAAAACTGAAAACAACGATTTTTTAGGGGCAATTGAAGATTTTACTAAACTCATTGAAATGTATAATAAGGATGAGACATATTATTTGAAGCGTGGAAATGTTAAAGATAAGTTAGGAGATTTCAAGGGCGCTATTGAGGACTTTTCTAAGGCAATAAAATTCGATCCAAAGTCTGTTGAAGCCTATTGGCGTCGTGGAAATAGTAAAAAAGGATTCATGATTACAGTGGTGCACAGAGTGATTTAAAACGAGCAACAGAATTGGGAGCTAAGCAAGAAATGAAAAACAATTGATATAAGAAAAAATAAAAAGACTGAGAAAACAGTAACGCAAATTTAGTACTCAACTTTAGGACCTGAAGAAGAAGTTAATAGTTTGATTAGATATGTTGAACTGAGTTGAATCGATTTGTGCATATTTTTGGCATAATTGGGTAATTTTCATTGCTGGGTTGTCCGTTTTAAGTAATTGAGTAACCTCAAACAGAATGATCTGAAAACAAGTTTACACTTGTATTTAATATAATAGACGAAGAGCTCATAGACCACGAAGGGTGCCATGTATTCAAAAACATATTGGCTGTTTTAAAAGGTATAATGCAATGACTTCGACTATTGAGATTTTCCATAATGAGGAAGAAAATTGGCAAAAAATTTAAAGTCAACCTAACATTTGATAAAAAAATGTTTTATGTTCAACTTCAACCAAGTTTCGGCTTAAATATATTAAACGCAAGAAAAACTTAGTAAACAAACATATTTTCTAGTTTTAAGAGATTAAACATCTATAATTATAATGAAAGAAAATCTAAACGAAGAAGAAATACTCGATTTTGTCGGAATTGACGATAGGCTGAAAAGAGTTTGTGTTAAAGGTTATAAAGATAACTTTGAAGCAACTTATTATCGTGGGCAGTGGTTAATTATCTATCCTGATTTTGAAGATTTAATGGACAACTTTATTCAAATGAAAGATAAAGAAAGAGCAAAAAAATATTCGGATTTTGCACGAGAAACGATTTTATCATCCTCAAACTAGTTAAATAACAGATACTCAATTATTTTAAGTCCCATTTAATATGGGTTATATTTATCGTTGTAAATTTACTTTGTAATCCAATTTTCGGAATAGAAGAAATTTTTATTGTATGATTAGAAATATTGAATTAATTAGGGCGTATTTCTGCATAATGCATAAAAACCAGGGTTCGGGTTAAGTGAAAAGAAGTAATTGGCTTTTATCACTGATAATTCTGTTCTAGTTTCTTCGATATCGAGTTTAATACTAGGCTTTTAGGGTAAAAACGAAATTGCTACTAATGATACCATGTTATTTATAGTTTTTAAAACCACACACTCGACAGAATAAAAGTTATAAAGCATTAGTACATATCATTTTTAGAAGTGGAATATTTCTAACAAATAAAAGAGCAAATTGGATTTTTATCTCTTTTTGAATAACTTGAGAAGACTTTCTAAGAAAAATCTATTTTTCATATTTTGGGATTTAGAGTTAGTTATAATTTCATTAAAACAGTTTAGTATTTAACACATAAGTAAAACCATGGAAGAACTATATCGAAACCTCCTTGAATCGTCGAGTTTAAGCGCATTAGAATTTTGGATTATTATTTTCTTATTCTTTTTACTCGCTATTAAATTAATTTCATCATTTATTGAACGTAGAAAAGTTAAACCTACTATTCAAACAATCGTTAATATTCCGAAACCAAAGAGCCCATTGGAAACTGTAACTATTGAAAAAACACCAAAAGCAATTGAGCCTATTAAACCCGAAAATGAAACTATTCCTCCGAGAGAACCACAAAAAATCAATACTATTAGAATAGAAGACTCTCCAAGCATTGTTAAAAAAGACAAACAGGAAACTATTCCATTAAAAGAAGCTGCAGTAATAAATACTAAAACAGAAGTTCTACATAAGAAGACCACAACTAAACCAAAAGAAAACTTGCCTATAGCTGAAGTTGAACCTCAAATCCAAAAGGAAGAAACTCTTTTTGTCAATTACACTTGTTCCCAAAATGAACAACTAGATTTCTACCCAATTTTCAGATGTCCCCAAAAGAATACTGTGGTAAGGTCATATCGTATTGGAACCACAAAACGTAGAGGTTTCAAAGATGAAGTATTTCAAAAAGCAATACAAGAAATTTTTGGAGAGTATTTTTTCATTTAAGGCGAACTTAGAATTAACACGGGTAAAGATACAAGACCATTTGAGCCAGACATTGCAATGGTTGATAATAAAAACAAGAGTTTACGAATAGATATTGAAATTGATGAGCCTTATGCTGGTATTACAAGACAAACTACACACAGTAAAGGCGAAGATACAATGCGAGATATTTATTTTGTTGATAGAGGCTGGATTGTAATACGATTTTCAGAATACCAAGTTCATACTTTTGAAAAAGAATGTTTGCGGTTTATTTCTGATATAATTGGATCTATATCTTCAACTTTTAAAACTCCAGCACAATTGGTAGCATGTAAACCTGTTCAAAATGAAGACTTATGGGATATTGTCCAAGCTCAAAAATGGGAAAAGGATAACTATCGTGAAAAATATTTAAACCATGTGTTCAAAGAAATTGTAGAAAAAAAAGAAACAACAGAAAGAGACTTAAATGCTAATGAACAGAAAGAGGAGAAATTAGTAAAGCCAACAGAAATCGGAATTCTCGATACAAAAGCGGTTAAAGGATTCAATATTATTATTGCTCATCAAAGAGATAAAAGAGTAAAGTTTTATCCAGAGCCACACATTTATACAATTGATAATACTCCTGCCCCATAAGCCAGCACAATTGTATCTAAGTTTTTTCCAAAATTTGATTCATATGGTATGGCAAGTAGATTAAGCCCAAGCAATCCTCTTTTTGGACTTCCTGTTCATGAAATTGTTAAATTTTGGGACGACCGAGGAAAGGAAGCAGCTCAGAAAGGAACATTCCTCCATGAACAAATTGAGAAATATTATTTAGGGGAAACGCCAGTGAAAACAGATGAATTTCATCTATTTGAACAATTTGTTTCAGAACACCGCAATATAAAGCCATACAGTAGCGAATGGAGAGTTTTTGACGAAGAATTTCACATTGCAGGTACTATTGACTTAATTGCTAAAAATGAACATGGTTACGACATATTTGATTGGAAAAGAAGTAAAAAAGTCATTTACACATTTACTGGTAAGCCAATTACGGATGATGGATGGGGTAACGTTGGGATAGGTAGTCTCAAAGACATAAATGATACTAGTTACAACCAATACTGCTTGCAACAAAGTTTATATAGGTACATTTTAGAAAAGAATTATAATCTTACAATATCAAACATGTACTTGGTAATTTTATATCCCGATTATAATCAATATTATAAAGTTCCAGTCCCATACCTAAAAGACAAAGTCGTTTACATTCTAAAAACACTCTGATTAAAAAAAGTCATTTTATCAATCTCATATTTGATATATATATTTTGAGTATGTTTTCTTTGTGTAGAATTTCTATATGATCTGAAAACTGAAGAATGCTGAATAAGAGGTTTTACTTAACTCATTGAAGAATTAGTTATTAGTTTGATCCGAAATATTGAACTGAGATGGATTAGTACCAGATTGCTTATCAAAGCCATATTGAGAACTTGGGTAAATTGTGTTGTCCATCTGCTAAGCCAAGAAACGTTTTGAAGACAATCAATTTGCATAGTTGCAAACATAGGTACATTGCTAAGTGATTGTAGTTAGGGCTTACTCAGATTGCATATAAATAGTGTAAAAACAGCAGGATATCTTCCGTTTTATCTTGATTATATGCAAGGTTTTTTGTACATTTATTCAAAATACTTTGCATATGGTACATTACGATTCTCAGTTTCAATCTTTTATCGATGAGTTTTCTAACCTGACTCAGCTTCAACTCGATCCTCAAAATCGTTGGATTCAACTCAGCTCTATTCTTCCATGGGACAGAATGGTACAAATTTATCAAAAAAAATTCAGTTCAACGATGGGGGCCAAATCCATCAACCCTCGCTGTGTTATTGGAGCCTTTATCATTAAGCATAAGCTCGGACTTTCTGATGTAGAGACGCTGCAGACCATTAGCGAAAATCCCTATATGCAATTTTTCCTCGGTCAGCACAATTTTAACCCGAAGCCGCTATTTTCTCCTACCTTATTTGTGGATATTCGTAAAAAACTAGGCTCAGAAACCTTTGATGTATTCAACCAGATGTTGCATGAGTTAGTTAAAGAGCAAGATTCTTCCCCGTCTACCTTGGCAACTCAGAGCCAAGCCGCTGAACAGCCTAAACCCAAAGGGCATCTCAAGATTGATGCCACGGTTGCTGACCAGTACATCAGCTATCCAACCGATTTGAGATTAGTCAATGAAGTCCGAGAAAAAACAGAGGTCATGGTAGATGAACTCTTCGACTTGCTCAGAGCGGAATATCCCGTCAAACCTCGTACCTACCGCAGACAAGCCCACAAACGCTATTTAGCCATAGCCAAACAGAAAAAACCATCAACATCAGCCAAACGTATGGCTTTGCGGTATTTGTTGAATTGTGTGGAGCGCAATTTGGGCTACATCAACACCATGCTCGATAAGCGTGCAAATCGGTTTGCCTTGTCAGCCGCTACCCAGCGTGAACTATGGATCGTTACTCATTTATACCAACAACATCGCCATATGTACCAAACCCAAACCCATCAACATGATGACCAGATTGTTAGCATTAGCCAGCCTCATGTACGCCCAATTGTTCGTGGTAAGGCCGGAAAAGGCGTTGAATTTGGTGCTAAATTAAGCTTGTCACTAATGGATGAGATACTTTTTGAAGACAAAGTGAGCTGGGATAATTTTAATGAATCGAACCGATTACAAGCTCAAGCCGAAACCTATCAACTCCTTAATGGATTCTATCCTGAATTAATTCAGTGCGATAAAATTTACCATACTAACGCCAATCGGTCGTTTTGCAAAGAAAACAATATACGCCTCACCGCAGCAGAAAAAGGCCCCAAGAAGGCGCTAAAAACTTATGAAAAACGTAAAAAAAGAAAAGAATACAACGAACGAAATCACATTGAAGGTCGTATAGGAAACGCAAAACAAGCCTTATCTTTAAATGAAATTAAAGCAAAACTTAAAGTAACATCGGAAGCATAGATTGGCGCAACCATTTTTGTGTTAAATTTGACGCACTTCGCTAAAGCATATTATTCGACTTTTTGAGGAAGCCCTAGTTGTTGCCTTATCGAATGAAGCATACGACAAGAATAGCGTTGTAGTCATATTTACATTAAATAATAACAACTATTTACGCTTTAAAAAGCAACCTTAATTGCTTAATTCTATAGCTAATAATTTAAAGTCCGAAAGTTGTGTGAGTTTACTTATTTCAATTTCAAAAAACTACTTGCTAAATAGTTTTATATCGAAAAAGGATATCCTCATTTTTAATTGCGAATGCATCCGTCTATACCGTACATTGTAGCAAGATTTTAAGACTTTATACCCTATTTAAAAATATTGTCTTGTTGGTACGGGAGTGTGAAAGCCCCATACCTCTTCATGGTTAACAAAATAAATAGAATAATAATAATATGTCATTCCGATGGATCCTACAGGAGCCGGAGGAAGCAGACGCTGTGTCACCATTTGCTACATCCATTAATGTCAGTCCCACCTTGGCACGCCTGCTTGTCCTCCGAAATGTCTCCACTTTCGATAAAGCAAAACTCTTCTTTAGACCCGACTTAAGCCAACTTCACGATCCTTTTTTAATGAAGGATATGGACAAGGCAGCAAAACGATTAAAATCTGCTATTAATTCTGGGGAGTGCGTAGTCGTTTATGGCGATTATGATGTTGATGGTACCACAGCTACATCCATGATGTATTTGTTTTTACTAGAATTCGGCTGTAAAGCTCATTATTACATTCCTCACCGTTTTAAAGAAGGTTATGGAATAAGCGAAGACGGAATCGAATTTGCAAAAAATATTGGCGCAACCTTAATTGTTTCGGTTGATTGCGGCATAACAGCTATTGAAGAAGCAATTCAAATTCGTGAAGCTGGAATGGAACTCATTGTTTGTGATCACCACACAGCTGGAGATGAATTACCTCAAGCTTATGCCGTTTTAGATCCCAAAAGAAAAGATTGCACCTATCCTTTCGATGGACTTTCAGGCGCAGGTGTTGGATTCAAATTAATGCAGGCAACATTACTTATACTTGGCGTTAGTGAAAGTCGTCCAGATGTTGTCTTTAAACATCTGGATTTATTAGCAATATCTACAGCGTCTGATATTGTACCCGTTGTTGGGGAAAATAGAATCTTTATGCATGAAGGTTTGAAAATGCTTAATTCTAATCCAAGAGCAGGAATTAAAGCTTTACTCGATTTAATCAATCTTCCTCCAGGAACGCTAACGACCAATAAAATTGTGTTCTCCATTGGTCCTAGAATTAATGCCGCAGGTCGTTTAGGCGATGCTAGAACTGCCGTAGAATTATTAATTGCAACGGATGAAAATCAGGCGAAAATTTCAGCGCTTGAACTAGAAGCAATCAATCTAAAACGCAGAACCATTGATACAGACACCATGAATACAGCGGTTGCAATACTAACCGACCAATGTAATCTTGAAGAAGAATCAAGTTTAGTATTACACCATGCCGATTGGCATTTAGGAGTTATCGGAATTGTAGCATCTCGCTTAGTCGATAAATATTACAGACCAACAATAATGCTTAGCACTGTAGATGGTTTAGCAAAAGGTTCTGCCCGAAGCATTCGTGGTTTTAATATTTATGATGCCTTAAAAGAATGCGATGATTTATTAATTCAGTTTGGTGGCCATGAATACGCAGCTGGCCTAACACTTCCTGAAGATAAAATTGATGATTTCCGGTTACGCTTTAATGCCATTGTAAATAAAAAATTAGGCGAAAAAGAATTCGAGCCAGAATTACTCATAGATTCTGAAATTCAGTTAGAAGAAATTACACCAAAGTTTTGGACCATTCTAAGACAATTTGAACCATTTGGTCCTCTAAATCCAAAACCAAACTTCATAGCAAAAGGCGTTAAAGCCGTTGGAAACCCCACTATTGTAGGAAACGGACATCTGAAATTGAAATTGAAACAAAATGACGGACAAGAATTTGACGCCATAGGTTTTAACATGCACGATTATCTGCCTTTAGTGCGCGAATCGAAAGAAAATCCGATAGATATTGCCTTTACAATCGAAGAAAACACGTGGAATAAAGTGACATCACTGCAATTACGCATAAAAGATGTGCATCCATCAAAAATTATTGTGCCTCAAGATTGATTCGGCAAACTTTTCGTAGTATATTTGCCTTCTCACAAAGGGACGGTAGCTCAGTTGGTAGAGCAATGGACTGAAAATCCATGTGTCGCCGGTTCGATCCCGGCTCATCCCACACGTGACTAAAGCCTTGACAGACAAAGAGATGCGTCTTCAAGGCTTTTCCTTTTTAGGGAACTAAAACAGCGTTTTTTTTCAATTCGGGCCAGCCTAGGCCAGCCTAATATGGTATTCCTTGGTTTACAAACTATAGATTTATCCTAAAAAATATCAGCTGGAACGAATAATTTTATAACAATTAACTCAACAGCTGCTCTAAGACACCATCAAACTGCCTCAATCCATTAATATATTTTGGCTTATCCTGCTATTTTTTCACGCCCTTCCAATCGTCCACTTTTCTTATAATATATTTTTAAGGCCTGCAATTTTAAACCAAAGTCATCATTTTGTGAAATCATACCAAATAGTACTGCATCTACCATTTCATTTGTAACTGAAACATTCTTTATCATAAGCTTATTGATATGCGAAATTATTCTTATATCAGATAGTAGATCTTGTACCAACTTCTCAATAGTCTTTTTTTCATCAGGTGTCTCTGCTGTTAACTGAAAGGCTGTAATGTATGCCTCATAACTATTAAACCGCGAAACCCCCATTACATACTGATTACAAAATATCAGTTCAGCTGATGTTAATTCATGATGAACATCAAAATTACGTTGGAACTTACTCAATTTAGCAACTTTTGATTGTACTTCAGATTCACTAACCCATAAGTACAGTGTATTTCTTGAAATGCCAAGCTTTTTTGCTAATGCAGACTTATTCTCAATTTGATGAAACTCATTGATAGCCTTAGATTTAAAGGCAGGGATATAAGATGATTGCGCTATCATGATCGTTTTTTTTCAAAGAAACGTCCTTTTGTCCTATATATCGAGAAAATTGCACTGCCTGATGGATATTTATGCTCTATATAAACAATAAGATGCATTTTTTAAAGTAGTTAGTTTTGGAATATATTAGCCACATATATGTTTTCAAGGATTCATGTACAACATCTATTATTTTGAGATGTCACTTAATCATAAACTAAATTATGACATATTTCGTTATATTAATTTACTATTCTCAGCACCGTATATTTCTGAATGTTCAAAACTCATATCTTGAAAATCATTTTTTAAGTTCACGCTAATTACTCATCAGCAATCAAAATGAATAAGTTTGATTTATCCAAATATATTATATCAAGATACAATAGTTCTGTAAGCCCAATGAAGCTACAAAAACTATTGTACTATGCTTATGCATGGCAATTAGTTGCTGGTGAAAAGTTTTTCGAAGCAAAATTTAAGGCATGGCCTTATGGGCCAGTTGACCTAGATATTTACCAAGAATACAAATCGTTTGGCAGCAGCTTTATACATTGCAAGCCTAATGATTTAATTATACAATGCAAAAGTAACAGCACGTTGGACTTCATTCTTGATAGCTACTCTGTATATTCAGCAATTGAGCTATCGAAAACCACTCATTTAGAAGATCCTTGGAAAAAGAACGAAGCGTTTGGAGGATATATAAGCGATACAGACTTAGTCGAATTCTATAAAAATCAATCCTTTGCTCAAAATTTCCCTTTAGGTACTAGTAAAGTATATTATCCACCAAAGACATCAAGCCACTACGCATTTACATTTGATATGAATCTCGAAAACACCCCTTTGTTTGAAAATTTAGATCATTACTTGAATGTATTTGAAAAGGAAAGTTCTAGTTTTGATACACGTCTAAAGAATTATGCATTCTGAAATTGATGATTATGAACGTAATACTATTGAAGATCTATTAAAAGACTTTGGTGTAAGTGCAGAAGTAACTCACGAGATGGTTTACACTACAAGCTGGAATAGATACTCTATCATACATCAAAGACTACAATCAATGGCAGATTTATACCAGCAACTAAGAAAGCATTCAGACAATAAATTCTTCTCGCTTCCAATTTTTTTTCATGAATACATATTTGCTGAATTATTCACTTTTGCTGGCAAGTATCGGCAAATAACAGACTCTAACAAAGGTCAGGTTTAATTTGGAAGTCAACATGCACAAAAAAGAAAGCCAGAATTTAGTGGAGTGCAGCCAGAATTGATTGAACATGAAGTAAAACAAGCTATGTCATACCTTTTACTGAATGAAAATCCCATTGAAAACGCAGTTCGTTTTTATCAACATTTCGTATTTACACATCCTTTTTATGATGCAAATGGAAGAATAGCTCGACTGATTTCAAATCTTTACCTTGCAAACAATGACTTGACAATACATTGGCATAATGTGGATGTGAAAAAATCATTTCTAAGTAAGCTTAACTGGTATCATAAAAGCAAAAGTGAAGAGGCTCTAAAGCTATTGATTAAACAAGTTAAAGAATCGGTTTCTAGTATAAAATCAATAGAGGATTAGAATTCATACACATTCAAAATAGCAAGTAATTTACAATAGGCTTTTTCAAAACCTTGGGTAGAAGTTAAGATGTAGGTAGATCCTAATATCCCCAATCATTATGAACAACGGGCAGACTATTCAATAAATCGCGATGAATTCTCCATTTGGGCATGAATTTGTCCAATAAGGCTA
>CAZNTR010000038.1:0-24655 GCA_964575925.1 uncultured Chitinophagales bacterium | reverse complement strand
AACATGAAGCTCATTTTAGAAAACTATTGGTAGAGCAAATTGATTTGTACGGAGGTAAATTGTGTAATATAATTTATTTAACGGAGTACCAAACAAATTATCACCTAGAATCGGAAGAAGGGAAGGCCATTTTTAACGTTTGGAGGAATGGAGAAAATAGGTTTACAAAAATAAAAGTAGAATGTGAAAAGGGGCCAAAGTCGGAGATTTATTCAGAAATAATTGAACGTTTGTTGCAAGCCTAAAACCAAGAAAACTAAGCACCTGCGTCAACGCAGGTGCTTAGGATAAAAGAGTCAGCGTACACGCTGATAACAAAAACTAGTAGCAAAACTGGGAAATTGATATAAAGGACTCACAGTCCTTTAAGACAGATTTAATTAGGGGATTGATTTATTAGGACTGTGAGTCCTAAAGAAGGTCAGAGTTTTGCTAAGAAATAGGGATCTCAGCGAGGACGCTGACGTATGATTTTAGGCACCTGTGAGGACGCTTCGCCATGGTTTTTTAAATAAAGCCTTTCTATTTGCAAGGTTTTTCTTCGTAATTCTTCGTAATGATACGAAATACTTAATCGGTTCTGAACTGTAGTATCATTACAGTAAATAAAAAATAAAAACAAACACTTATCTATCTATTGTCATGCATACTACATCACCTATTTCTATTCCAGTTTCGAATCATGCTGCAGTACGTTTTGCCCAAAGAGGAATCTCTCGCCGACATATTGCCTTGGTATTACGTTATGGTTCTTTTATCCGAAGACAAGGATTTAACTTTTACTTCATAGATCGTTCACATTTGGTGAAATATGTATTACCACAAGAAAAGGTTTATGTACGAAATCTTATTGTAGTGGTAAGTGCCGGCTTTGATTCCGTTGTTGTAACAGCCTATAAAGAAGAAGACGCCGTTCGTAAAATCCGCAAAAAATCGAAAAACATGATTGGGCATGTATGATTTTTTTTTAGAATGCTTTGGCCATTTACTTAAAAGGATTCAATATCCAATAAGTAAACGGATAAGCAATTCTAATTCTAATCTCCGATTAAAGGACAGTTCACAATAGTTCTTCAAAAAGTGTCACTACTAGGATTGAACTATTTTAACAAGCTTAAGTTGCTGTTTTACATTACAAAATCTCTTTGAAATACCTCACACAAGGTTACGCTTAAAACATCCACATGCGACATTATTCCGATTAGTTTGTATTAAGTTTTAAAAAGCAATCGGCTTGTTTTTTTTATAGTAAATACGGTGAAGAATGTGTTACTAGATAGGTTTCAGCCTCATGGGTTTAGCATTGGTATTAACACTTGGGAACAAACGATGTATCTTGTTCAAATTCATATCATTCCGAAATATGTTAAAATTGATGTAATAAGGGATTATTAATGAGGAATTGAATTTGGATGTCAGGGTTGACACTGATTTTTTTAAATAATTCAACTGCGAGGAAGCTTGAGCTATGAGTGAGGAATGGGTTATTGTAAACGTGGACGCTTATTTTTTTAATCACTAGCGGACGCTGGCGCTAGGATAGATTTTTTTAATCACCAACGGACGCTGGCGCAAGGAATGGGTTCACCAGCGGACGCTGGCACTAGGACGGCAAACCGTTTTTTGTAGTCTCTTTGGCTGTTGTGAAAAAAAAGTTTATAAATCTTGTAAGAATTTTGGGTTTCAAGCGTCTCTACGGAAAAAGAACATCCATTTAGATAACACATTATGTCAATTTACATGAATCCCTTAACCGATTTTGCTTTTAAAAAGCTTTTCGGTGATCCATCAAACAAAGAAATTCTTATCGATTTTATTAATGCGGTCTTACGGGAGAGTAAACCCAAAATAACCGATTTGATTATCATGAACTCTGAACAACTTGGTCAAACAGAAAAAGAAAGAATGGCGGTCTATGACCTGTATTGTACCAATGAAAGTGGCGATCATGTTGTGGTTGAAATCCAGCGTGTACCACAAGCTCATTTTATTGATCGAACAGTGTATTATAGCTCGTTTCTCATTCAAAAACAAGGAGTAAAAGGAAGCGCATGGAATTACGAATTAAAGTCCATTTATGTAATATCACTGTTGAATTTTGCGATTCAAGCAGAGGAAATGAATCAAGATGAATATTATCATAAAGCCAAATTAATAGATGTTAAAGGGCAAAAAATATTTTATAATAAACTTACGTTTGTTTACCTTGAATTACCTAAATTCAAAAAGCAAGTCGAACAATTGAACACTCATTTTGAAAATTGGGTATGGTTGTTTGGCTACATGGAAACCCTAAACGAAATCCCTGAACCGTTAACGGAGCCCATCTTCATGAAACTTCTCGATAAAGCAAAATTGGAACAGCTGAAACCATACGAATTAAGCGAATATGAAACCACACTAAAAACATTGCGTGATAATCATAATGCCATGCAATACGCCATTGAAACGGGTTTAAAAGAAGGCCTGAAAGAAGGGTTTGAAAAAGGTAAAGCAGAAGGTAATGTTGAAGGTAAAGTTGAACGAGCTATTGAAACTGCAAAAATTGCTCATGCCGAAGGTTTGCCACTGCCCTTAATTTCCAAATTAAGCGGTTTATCTGTAGATGAATTGAATGAACTGTTTAAAGAAGAAAAATGAGATTAATTTCTGTACAATAAGGAGTTGATTAAGGGAATTGCGTCGATAGTACTAATGGATTGCTTATTGAGAAATGGTTGATTTATTATACCAATGGGGAATTGGATATGGTTGTCAGCGAGAACGCTGACTTTTCTTTTTATAATCAACAGCGTGGACGCTGTCGCTATTGCTTAGCTTAGTTAAAGTTAAATAAAACAACTGCTAACAAATTTGCTTAAATACTTGTCAACTTATTCTTTTATAATTAAATTTATATTCATCAAAACCCAAATCCTATGGCAATTGCAATAAAATCAATCCCACCTCTAAAAGGTAAAGAATCAACACGATTTAGAAAAAACGCAGAAGAAGGTCTTAAGAAAAAATCTTCTGTGCCATTTACTAAAGAACAAAAGATAGCTTCGGCGATATTAGCAAAATCAAAACTATAAATAATATTCGAAAATGTCATTTCTAGTGGGTGATTGTACATTACGAATTTTTGATAAAACTATTCTTGAAACGTGCGAGGAGTTTAATTGTGGGGATGAGGATTTAAATGAGTTTTTTAGAACTGATGTTCTTGCATATGATGCTGAATTATTAGGAAAGAGTTATTGTTTTACTCTCGATAGCAATCCGAATAAAATAGTTGCAGCTTTTACTCTTGCCAATGACAGTATCAAAACGTTTATCTTGCCAAATGCGAGAAAAAAGAAAGTAATTGCACCTATTCCAAGAGTAAAACACATGAAAAGTTATCCTGCTGTAATGATTGGCAGGTTGGGTGTTGCCGAAAATTATCGAAGAATAGGTGGTCAGGATAAATCAACAGGTGATCAGTTAATGGACTTCATTAAAGCGTGGTTTATTGATTCAAGGAATAAAACAGGTTGTAGATTCATCGTTGTTGATGCATTTAATAATGAGAAAGCTTTACGGTTTTACGATAGAAATAATTTTGTACCCTTGTTTAGTAATGAAGAGCAAGAAAAAGAAGTATCCGGTATTAAATCCGAATTAACCTTAGCTTCAAGATTATTGTATTTTGATTTAATTGTTTTAAAATAAAACGGGCATGTCGACAGGAGTCGTCATCTAATTCTTAGGTTGTTTAATAAATTTTGAAATAAACCCAAAGTCATCTCGACCGGAGATGAGAGACTGGTTAATCACAAATCAAGAATTGTGAACGAGTCGGAGCGGAGAGATCTTCGTTTTTAAACTGAGCAGTGATGTATTAAGCAATGAGAAATTGGATTTTCTTGTCAGCGAGGACGCTGACTCTTATTTTTGAATCACCAGCGGACGCTGGCGCTAGTAATTGCGGACACTGGTATTAGGTTTCGATTCTTGAAAATGTGATTGTGGTATTTCTTATTTTTTAATGGAATACTGAATTGAAATCAGTTAAGAGACGAATTATATAGTACCTTTCGAAGCTTTGAACAAAAAAACAATTTCTAATTTCTCATTCATCTTTCATCATTTATATTTACCCATCTCATGATTACCGATGAAATTAAAGAAGAAGTAAAACTTACAGCCGATTTGGTTGAAGTCATTTCAGACCGTGTGAAATTAAAGCGTTCAGGAAATGGCTTTACTGGACTTTGTCCGTTTCACAACGAAAAGTCGCCATCTTTTCACGTTTCACCTCATTTAGGTATTTATAAATGTTTTGGCTGTGGCCGAGCAGGTGATGTTTTTTCGTTTGTTATGGAACAAGAAGGAGTTGATTTTCTTGAAGCGGTTAGGCTCCTTGCTAATCGGTACAATATCATTATTCCGGAAGGGAATGCTAACGACGATCCGAATCGACATGAAAGGGAAGGCGTTTTTCATGCCTTAAAATTTGCTACGGCCTTTTATCATCAACATTTACGAGAAGCTGACGAAGCTAAAGAGGCTAGAGCTTATTTAATAAAACGTGGCTTAAAAAGAGATTTTATTAAAGAATATCTATTGGGTTATTCGCCAGAGTCATGGCGAGGTTTAGCTTATGCTGCAAAATCGGCGGGAATTAGTGATGAATATTTATTCAAAGCGGGTTTATTAAAAGAATCGGATACGGGTCGTGAACCTTATGACACGTTTCGTGGCAGAGTCATGTTTCCCGTAATCAACACAATGGGAAGAGTGATTGCTTTTGGTGGTCGTTTGATGGGAGATGTGAAAGCGGCAAAATATATTAACTCGCCTCAAACCCTAGTTTATAATAAATCAGAAGCCTTATACGGAATCAATATTGCTAAAAATGAAATCCGTAAGCAAGAAGAAGTCATTATGGTTGAAGGCTATATGGATGTATTGCAACTCCATCAAGTTGGAATAAAAAATGTGGTTTCGACTTCTGGAACGGCTTTTACACCTCAACAAGTTTCTATTTTGCATCGTTATGCAGAGCGTTTAATTTTAATTTTTGATGCAGATAATGCTGGGCAAAGTGCTATGTCGAGAGCGCTTCCTATTGCTCTTGATGAAGGTCTTTCAGTAAAAGTGCTTACCTTGCCAAACGGTGAAGATCCTGATACGTTTGTAAAACAATTCGGAAAAGAAGGATTTCTAGGATTCAAGAATCAACATACCGCCGATTTTCTTGAGTTTTTGATTGAAGGAGAGAAGAAGCATGATACTTGGGATGATCCTCGTCATAAAAAACAAGTAGTTGCAAGAGCGATTAGTTTAATCGCAATGGTTATAGATCCGATTGAACGAGAAGCTATGATTCAAAAGTTACATCAATTGACAAGTATAGGAGATAGAACCTTATTTCAGGAATTGAATCAATTAGTTGCCGCAAAAGCACGAAAAGAAAAGGTGGACAGAAAAACTTTGAACTACTCAAATTCAACGAAATCGTTTCCTCCTAGACAAGATCACTATGATCAGAAAGTAGAAAATTCTACTCCGCCTAGAAATCAAGCAAATTTTACTCCTCCAAAAGAAGAAATTAAGGCTAAGCCGATTGAGCTTAAAGATGAGCCTTTTATTCAAATTCCAAATTTACCAGAACCTCCTCCAATAAGTGCAGAAGTAGTGCCTCAAAAATCGAATGATGTTCCTTCTTGGCTTAATGAAGAAATTCCAATTGCTTCGGATGAATGGGAAGTTTCTTGTACTCCATTTCCAGATGTTTGGGATAAGCCTATGCGTTCAGAAGTTCCAAAAAAAACGCAAAATTCTTCAAAGACTCAGCTAGTAGTACAAGTTGCTCCAACGATTGATAATTCTATTCCTGCCCCACGATTTGAAGAGGAACTCATTAAGTTGATGTTAATACATGGTGAGCGAATGATTGCTTTTATAGGTGAGCATTGTCATGATGTATATTTTGAATCGGAGATGTGTAAGCAGCTTTTTATTGATTTGAAAACGCGTTTTATTGATAAACAGGACATCAGTATTACCTATTACATGACTCGTGAGCATCCTTATCCGATGTGGGTGGGTGAAATTTTGATTGATCGCCATGTGATAAGTGAAAAAGGGCAAGAAATGTTGAAAGCAAATCAAGATGAAGTTCTTGGTCCGTACAGAAAGGCAAAGAGTGCGTTAAAGTCTATTGAATTAAACTTTTGTAAGAGAAGATCTGATGAGTTGGATTTTGAAATTAAGACTTCGACTGATGAAGAGTTAGTTGCAGAGAGAAAAAAAGAGTTAAGTGAAATCATCAGATATAAGTCTAAAATATTGCCAGCAAGTACAGAGAAATTGTACCCGAATCCGCCATGGTTGCAAATTTAATTGTGAATTAAAAAAAACGTCATGTCGACCAGAGATGAGTCTTTTCTCTAAAATCAAAAGCAAGAAATGCGATCGAGTCTAAGCGGAGATATCTTCGAAATAAAATGATGAATTAGACTGAAAATGATGAATGAGCAATGAGCAAAGAGAAATTGATTCTGAGTTTTGCATCGAGTTTATTATGTGTACCATGAAATCTCCCAAACCCTTTGATGTTCATGCGTCTACGTACTCGAAGTTCTTGGCATAAGGGTTTTTTGTTTCGAGATTTGAATTCTATTCTTTACTAGGCCTAGATGATGGGTCAAGTCCATCATGACGGAAAGAAAAACGGTCATCCTGAACTTGATTCAGGATCTTCGCCTGTGCTTAGTCTGGAATTGAATGCCCATCATGAAATCTCCCAAACCCTTCTTTGATGTTCATGCGTCATCGTTCTCGAAGTTCTTGGCATAAGGGTTTTTTGTTTCGAGATTTGAATTCTATTCTTCACTAGTCAAAGATGATGGGTCAGGCCCATCAAGGCAGAAGCTAAAACGGTCATCCTGAACTTGATTCAGGATCTCGGTCGAACTCAACTTTCTGCCTTTAGAGTACATAAAGTGTAGTGAATTCTATTCTTCACTAGGCAGGGAAGCTGGATCAGGTCCAGCTTGTCATAAAAAAAATGTGAAATAAATCGCATCTTATCACATTAAAATGCGATAGACAAGTTGACATACAGATATTACATTAAGTCAGAGTTTCAGTGCAAAGCGCTATTTTGGCAGATAAGTCTTTTTTGGCACTGAATTCGAAAAGAAATATTGAATTAAATTCAACCGTATTCGAAAAATCCTTACTACAACCTAGTCAATATAAATCGTTGAAAAACAAATAATAAGTTATTCTTATGATAAGCAAAACTTATTTGTGGTTGTGTAAATCAAGTCAAATTAACTTGATTTTGTTTTCTTTACATACTAACATTTGAACTTAAAGCGTTAAGGTCAGCACTATGAAATTGTTTCAATCAGGCTCCATAAAATACAGTGAACTCGATGATCATCAACTCGTTCATCGTTATCAAAAAAAGAACGACGAACGTGCTTTTAATGAAATTCTTTCACGTTATCAAGATAAAGTGTATTCGTACATTTATTCTATGGTAAACAATCCTGATATCGCCGCTGATATTTTCCAGGAGACGTTTACAAAAGTCATTTCAAAATTAGATGATACCTACGACGAACAAGGTAAATTTATACCTTGGGTAATGAGAATTGCACACAATGCAACTATCGATCACATTAGAAAACACAGACGTTTTGTTGATGTGAATGCTCAAGTTAATGAACCAGACGGAAGTGATTTTTACGACCGATTACCTGATGCAAGTATAATATCAGCTGATGATATGATGGCAATTGACCAAACGAAAGAAAGCCTGATTAAACACATAGCTAATCTTCCTGATGAGCAAAAACAAGTAGTTATGATGCGTCATTACTATGAAATGTCATTTAAAGAAATTGCGGAAATTACCGGAGTTTCAATAAACACAGCTTTGGGAAGAATGCGATACGCATTAATCAATCTGAGAAAAATGTTTGAAAACGAACAGCAACATGAAATTTCCTATGCAAGACCTTGAGGATTTATGCCTTAAGTATCTCATGAATGAGATGGAATTTGACGAACACATTGAATTCGAAGTCCTCGTAAAATCAGATCCTAATCTCATTATTGAGATAGAAATAATGAGAAAAACTCTTTCTCAAATAAAACAGATTCCCGTATTAAAAACACCAGAAAATCTAAGTAGCAGTATTCAGAGCTTAGCTTCTGAAAACAGTAGAAAAAGAAGAATTACTCAGTTTTTCCATCAACCTATTGTTCGATATGCAGCCGTTGTGGCTATACTTGGGTTATCTTTTTTAATAGGATCTGCCATCAACTCAAATTCCGATGTTCTACGTAAAGGTCTAACAGGAAATGCAAATCAAGTAATGAAGAAACAATCTTCTTCAGCTTCTCATGCATGGGTTGATAAAAAAAATGTCTTAGAGATTAAAGATTACAATATCAGCTCAACAGATATGCCAGACTCTTTAGCTTTAAAAAATGCAAAGAAACTTCGATTAATAGAAAAACCTCTAATTGAAAAATCTGCCAATGATGAATTGCTACTAACAAAATCTCGTAAATTGCCCCAATAAGTGTAATTTTAGTAATATCAAAAATTTATTATTGAATTATTTATAAAAAGCATGGCTATTTGGTCATGCTTTTGTTGATTCTATTAAGTGTAACTCTAATGGATTTTTACTTTAAAACTACTTTAAAACTTGTTTACAAATCTATTTACTGCTAATATATTCACATGATAAAGAAATCCATTTACCTACTAATCTGTATCACTCTTTCTTTTTTGCCAAAAAGTAGTTTAGGTCAAAATGTAATTTCTAAACTTGCTGTACAATCAAATCCAATATTCAAAACGGATGAAAATGTTATTTTTTTTGATGAAGAAAACTCCGATACCTTACTATTTTCACAAGAAACTGAAAATAAATATTATGGGAAACGATTTGGTAATGGTTTAGTAATGGCTTTGAATCTCTCCAATTTAGCTGAAGACTCCATTCGTATATATAGCTTGAATCTCTCTTTTTATGGTGGAAGAACCGATGATCAAGTAGAGCTAAGTTCAGCTAGAATAAAAGCTATGCTTTGGAATGAAATCGATTCCTCATTAACCATTCTACCAAGCAATGCATTAAGAAGTTCATCTACAGTTGATTATGTTGTAACAGCGGAAGAAATAAGACCTGCACAATTTACATTTTCTGATACAAGTATAATCATACCAAAAAATTTATGGATTGGCATAAGCTATGAAAGTACAATTGATACGATTAATGCCATTAGCCCGATTTTTAACGAAGCTCCAAATCCATTAGAAATGCTTTATTATAAACGAATTGAAATCGATTCACTTAGAACAGATACCGTGAGACAAAATCATAATCAATTTTGGAAAAATCCTGAAATGATAGGAGGACTCTCAGGTTATATAATCTATAGAAAGGAATCGAAATCAACGGCTGTGGTTACCTCATTAAATGAGCTAGAAAATGAAAAACCAATAAATCTTTTGCTTTTCGCTTACCCAAACCCTTTTAATCCGCTGACAAACATACAGATTACAACAAAAGAAACAAGGCAGGCACGTTTTGAAATTTACTCAATAGAAGGTCAAAGACTTGTACAGAAATTCTTGTTTTTAGAGAGAAATACACCTTATCACTTTCAATGGGATGCGCATGCATTTTCAAGTGGGATTTATTTTGCTAAGTTAATTCAAAACAATTCTGTAAAGACTATAAAGCTAACGCTTTTGAAGTGATTTTTATGTAATCGGCTTTGTGATTAGAGCCTTTAGCATGTATATTTAGAGTCTAAAATTTTAAACAATTTCTACATGGGCAAAGTAATTGCAATTGCAAATCAAAAAGGCGGGGTAGGTAAAACAACCACTGCCATTAACCTTGCAGCTAGTTTAGCTGCCTTGGAACACCCTACCTTACTTATTGATATCGATCCACAGTCAAACTCCAGTAGTGGTGTTGGTTTTGATATAAAAACCATTGCCTCATCAATTTATGATGTTTTAGTTGATGGAATAGCTATAGATGAGTGTAAACTCAAAACGGAAATGCCATTTCTTGATTTAGTGCCGGCTAATATAAACTTAGTTGGAGCAGAAATAGAAATGATTGAAAGGCATGGTAGAGAGCAAGTTTTAAAAAATGCGCTTGAATCTAATCGGAATAAATATGATTTTATTATCATTGATTGTCCACCTTCTTTGGGTTTATTAACCATTAATTCTCTAACAGCTTCTGATTCGGTACTTATTCCTGTTCAATGTGAGTATTTTGCCTTAGAAGGATTAAGTCAATTATTGAATACTATTAAAATAGTACGTCAACATTTAAACACCCAACTTGAAATAGAAGGTGTTTTATTAACCATGTATGATAACAGAACGCGCTTATCGAATCAGGTTGCAAACGAAGTTAAAATGTATTTTGAAGACAAAGTATTTGATTCCGTAATTGCACGAAATGTAAGATTAGCAGAAGCACCAAGTTTTGGAAAACCAGTTATTCTTTATGATGCCGTTTCTACAGGTGCTCAAAATTATCTATCTCTATCAAAAGAAATTATTAAACGGAATCGAAAACGGTTTAAACACAGTCCAGTTTTAGCCACGGAAAAAGAATAATAAACATGTCGAAACGTCAGGCACTTGGAAGAGGCTTAGGAGCTTATTTTCCAAATATGGATAAAGAAACTGAAGGAGTTACTCCTGTAGTTAATCCCTTTATAGAACCTAAAGATCCAGTAAACACTATTCTGTTTATTCCAGTTGGGAATATTCGGCCTAATCCCCATCAGCCAAGAAAAGAATTTGATGAACTTCGTTTGCAAGAATTAAGTGATTCAATTTCACAACATGGTCTTATTCAACCAATTACAGTACGGCACTTAGGTAATCAAAAATATGAGCTCATAAGTGGAGAACGAAGACTAAGAGCAACTAAAATGACTGGAACAGATACCATTCCAGCTTATGTAAGAGAAGCAACAGATAACGATTCCATTACTTTAGCTCTTATTGAAAATGTTCAAAGAGAAGATTTGAATTCGATTGAAATAGCCATGGGTTATCAGCAATTGATTGATGAATGTAATCTTACACAAGAGGAAGTAGCTAAAAAAGTTGGAAAAAATCGTACTACGATTACAAACTTATTACGTTTATTAAATCTGCCTGCATTTATTCAAGCTGCGCTAAAACAAGGCAAAATTAGCACAGGTCATGCCCGTTCATTAATAAGTATTACTGACGAACGAATACAAGAAAAATTACTAAACAAAGCTATTGAAGAAGATTATTCAGTTCGTCAGATTGAAGAAGCAGTTCGGAAATTAACAGAAGCAGCCAAGCCAAGAAAAAATAAAATTAACACGAAAAAAGATGAATATGAAATTCATCTAGATGCCATATCGAAACGGTTACGTTCTCGTTTAAGCACAAAAGTTGAGGTTAAGAAAAAACACGAAGGCGGAGAAATACGGATTGAATATTATTCTGAAGACGATCTCGAACGTCTGCTTCAATTATTTGAATCGATGGCTAATTAGCACTTTGTTGATACTGTTGTTCGGTGCAACAGTATTAACAGCTCAAGAATCTGTTACGAAAAGAACGAGCGATTCAAAAAAAGAATTCTCTGTACGTGATACGGTTCCAAAACCAAAAAATGTGATGTTAAAATCACTTATTCTTCCAGGTTGGGGGCAGATTACAAACAAACAAGCATGGAAAGCTCCTATTGTTTATGCCGCAATTCTTGGGGTTGGATATTATTCGTATTGGTTAAATGGACAATATGTTGATTATAGAGCAGCCTATTACAATTCATTTGCAGCAACAAATGAAGCCTATGCAGATGAAAAATATGGTCCAACTCCTGATTATTTAGTCGGAGTACGATCTGAAGGACTATTGTATTACAGAGATTATTATCGAAATGAACGAGATAAAATGGTAGTATTTACTATCCTCACCTATGGTTTAAATGTAATAGATGCCTATATTTTTGCTCATCTCAGAGATTTTGATGTTTCAGACGATTTAAGTGTTCAGACTCGTTCATCAGTTATAAATGGTGAAATTACTCCACAAATACGTTTTACGTTTCGATTTTAAATTTTCACGATTTAACTTCCAAAACTGTAAAAGACTTCCTAATTTGACACTAAATTAACAATAAATTTAAAATCAATCAGTTCTACTTTAAAAAAAATGCAATTTAATCCCAATGAAGACGCCAAAATAAAAGCATTAAATCAGCAACCTGTACGAAATTATGAAGGTGATTTTGAGCGAGATATTTGGCGAGTATTCAAAATTATGGGTGAATTTGTTGATGGATATGATGGATTATTTAAAGTAGGTCCATGTGTTTCAATTTTTGGTAGTGCTAGGATTAAAGAAGATTCCATTTATTACCAAATGGCGATAGAAGTGGCACAAAAATTGGTGAAATCTGGTTTTGGAGTGATTACTGGTGGAGGTCCTGGAATCATGGAAGCAGGAAACAAAGGAGCATCGTTAGAAAAAGGGAAATCAGTTGGTTTGTGCATAAGTTTGCCATTTGAAGAAAGACCCAACCAATATGTTGACCCGAAATATTATTTCAAATTTGATTATTTCTTTGCTCGAAAAGTAATGTTTGTTAAATATGCCCAAGGTTTTATTGTTTTTCCTGGTGGATTTGGAACACTAGACGAATTATTTGAAGCCATCACTTTGGTTCAAACTCAAAAAATATCACTTTTCCCCATCGTTTTAATCGGCTCTGAATTTTGGGAAGGTTTAATTACATGGTTAAAATCAACACTTATAAAGCAAGGAACGATTTCTGTTTCAGATTTTGACTTATTTCATATTACAGATTCAACAGATGAGGCGATCGAAATTATAAATCGTTTTTATAAAACAGAAGAACTTAAGCCAAACTTTACATGAGTAAATATGCTCCGTTCATTGCGGGATTCAGCTTAATTTTATTTATTACATTGATATCGTATTCACTTTTGAGTTCAAATAAGCCAGTAAAACCCGCATCATTAGCCTATACTGAAGCAGAGGTTGACTTGGCTGTAGAAAAAGAACTAAAGGCTAGAATCTATAATGAAGGTGATACTCCACAACCTCAAATTGTTTCCAAAACAGGTTCAATGTCGAATATCCCGATCATTTTGCCTATTCCTGAAAGATTAGATTTTTGTGGAGAAAGAGTTCCATTAGAAGACCCTGATATCTTAGAACGATTCGAAAGGGAGTTATATATAACCGCACAGAGATCATATCAGGTCGTGTTCTATTTAAAAAGGGGAGGTAAATACTTCCCAGAACTAGAGCAAATTCTTAGAGAAGAGAAAGCCCCGCTTGATTTAATTTATTTATCAGCGATTGAATCTGATTTAATTCCGACTATTCGATCGCCAAAAGGTGCACTTGGATTGTGGCAATTTATGCCTGAAACCGCAAAACGTTATCGTTTAAAAGTAAATAAATATATTGATGAACGAATGCATACAGAAAAAGCTACTCGTGCAGCTGTTCGATATTTAAGAGAATCAAAAGAAAAATTTGGCTCATGGACACTTGCTGCGGCTTCTTACAATATGGGTGTTTCTCGAACATCAAGAACAATTAGTGAACAAAAAACAAAAAATTACTATAAGCTACATATTAATCAAGAAACATCACGTTATGTATTTAGAATTCTTGCAGTTAAGGCCATTTTAGAAAATCCTGAGTTATATGGTTATTACATACCTAAAAGCGAGGCCTATAAACAAGAACAAACAAAAAAAGTAGTGGTTAGGCAATCTATTCCTAGCCTTCCTGTTTGGTTGCAGAAGTATAGTTTAACTTATTATGATTTAAAGCGTTTGAATCCTTGGGTTGTAAGCACAAGTTTGCCAAAAGGTGTATATACTTTTGAGTTACCCATTTAAATAAAAGTTTTTGTTTTACTATTCGCTATCTATCATTATTTTTAGAACTTAGTGCCAAATCGGCGTAACCTGAATATCTACCATAATCAATCACGTAAACTATGAACAGTCGTTTCAAATTGATCTTATTGTCATTAATAATCCTAACAGTTTTCACAAACGCCAATGCTCAGTCTTATGAAGATGTGATAAAAGCATTTAACGAAGGGTACCAACTTGTAAAAGATTCGAAGTCTGCTGAAGCAAAAGTAAAATTTTTCGAAGTAATAAAAATGTCTGATGCTGTTGGTGAACAGGCAAATGAAATTAAGAAAAAAGCAGGTGACCAAATTCCACCACTTCAATATAAAATCGCTGCTGCTATTTACAAAAATAAAGATGTAGTTGGTTCCATTGTAGCATTTCAAGAAGCATTTGAATTAGCTATCAAGTTTGGTAATAAACAAATTGAAGGAAAAGCAAAAGACATTATACCTAAATTATATTTTTCATTAGGAAATGCCGCTTTCAAAAAAGAAGACATGGAAAATGCGGTTTCAAATTATAAAAAAGCGTTAGAATTGAATCCGAATTATAGTAGCGTTTATTATCAGTTAGGTCTAGTTGAGAAAATAGCTAATAATATTGAACTTGCATTAGAAAACTTTGATAAAGCTATAGAAATTGGGTTAGCAACACGCGATAATAACTCTGCAAGACAAGCTGAACAAGCTGCACGTGATTATTTAGTCTATGTAGGCTCTAAAGAAATAGAGGCAAAACGCTTTAATAAAGCGATTGAGTTACTAAACAAAGCTATTCAATACGACAATGAATTTGCTGAGACATACTATCGTTTATCATTAGCAAATAACAAAAAAGCTGTTTTTGATTTAGCCGTTGAATACGCCAATAAAGCATTACAATTTGAAAAAGGTGGAAAAACAGATCGTGCAAAAGTTTGGTTTGAATTAGGTTATGCATATAAAAATCAAGGAAATGTAAATGCAGCTTGTGAAGCTTATGAACAGGCATCATTTGGACAGTTTAAAACGGTTGCTCAACACGAAATTGAATTTGAGCTGAAATGTAAGAAAGCAAATTAATTTTTAAGCCTCGTTTATCGGGGCTTTTCTTTTGGAATCTAGTTTAGAAAAGCAAAAAAGTTTAGTGCTTTTATTTCAATGTGGTATCTTTGGGGATTATTAAAAACTCAGTAATTAGTCTGATTCATGCAAAAATCTATAGCTCAACTTAGTACAGATACCATTCGTACGCTTTCAATGGATGCCGTTCAAAAAGCAAATTCAGGACATCCTGGAATGCCAATGGGAATGGCTGATGTCGCCTATGTATTGTTCCAAAAATTTTTAAGACATAATCCTAAAAATCCGAAATGGATAAATAGAGATCGTTTCGTTTTATCTGCTGGTCATGGTTCTATGCTTTTGTACTCCATGTTGCATTTAACGGGCTATGATGTAACTCTCGATGATATTAAGCAATTTAGACAATGGGGTAGTAGAACTCCTGGGCACCCTGAGTTTGGACATACACCTGGTGTTGAGACAACAACTGGACCTTTAGGCCAAGGATTTGCCAATGGTGTTGGCTTCGCTTTAGCAGAAGCACATCTTGGTTCGGTATTAAATACACCAGATTTTAGAGTTATTGATCATTATACCTATGCAATTGTCTCAGATGGCGATTTGATGGAAGGTATTTCACATGAAGCCGCTTCTTTTGCGGGTCACCTGAAATTAGGAAAGCTCATTTATCTTTATGATGATAATAATATCAGTATTGAAGGAAATACAGATTGTACATTTACAGAAGATGTGAAACTTCGTTTTGAATCTTATGGTTGGCACGTTCAGACCATAGATGGGCATAATCGTGCTGAGATTGAAACTGCACTTAAAGAAGCTCAACAAGTTTCAGATAAACCATCAATCATTCGTTGTAAAACAAAAATTGGATTTGGTAGCCCAAATAAAGAAGGTTCAGAACAATCACATGGTGCACCATTAGGTAAAGAAGAAATTAGACTAACCAAAGAAGCATACGGTTGGGATCCTGATAAAAGTTTTTATATCCCAATGGAAGTTTCAGAACACATGGGTCTTGCCATTCAATATGGTAAAGAAAGAGAAGCAGAATGGAATGCAATGATGATGGAGTTAAAATTGTCTGATGAAGCTGCACATTCTAAAGCTATTCAAATGCTTTCGGGTACATATCCTGAAGGTTGGGCAGACAATTTACCTGTTTATCCAGCTGATGAAAAAGGCGTTGCAACTCGAAAAGCATCTGGTAAAGCGCTTAATTTCTTTGCAAGTCGTATTCCTATGATGCTTGGCGGTTCAGCTGATTTGGCTGGAAGTAACATTACTGAGATAAATGGTGAAGCATTTATCGATGCAGATCTTTATGATGCTAGAAACATTCATTTTGGAGTTCGTGAACATGCAATGGTTTCAATTGCAAATGGAATGATTATGCATGGCGTTTTAAAACCGTATGTTGCTACCTTTTTAGTCTTTTCAGATTATTGTAAACCTGCAATTCGTGTGGCTGCTTTGTCAAAAATTGATCCCATACTAGTTTTCACGCACGATAGCATTGGATTAGGCGAAGATGGTCCTACACATCAACCCATTGAACATTTAACGGCTTTAAGAGCCATTCCAAATGTAGTCGTTTTAAGACCTGCAGATGCTAATGAAACCGTTTATTCTTGGAAAAAAGCTCTTGAAATAAGGAATGCGCCCGTTGCATTAGTCTTTACTCGTCAAAATTTACCTGTTTATGAGCGTTCAGAAGTAAATGCTGCTGTACTCACTGAAAAAGGTGCATACATTTTGTCAGAAGCAAAAAATGGTAAACCTGAGTTACTATTAATTGGGTCAGGTTCAGAAGTTCAATATGCCTTTAACGCTCAGGCAATATTAGAAGAAAAAGGTATTTCAACAAGAGTTGTTAGTATGCCTTCTATGGAGTTGTTTGCTATGCAATCGGCTGAGTATCAAGAATCTGTTTTGCCAAAGTCTGTGCGTAAACGTGTGGCTATTGAAGCAGGTTCAACCATGTCTTGGTATAGAATTGTTGGAAGTGAAGGAAAAGTTATTGGTTTAGATCATTATGGTGCTTCTGCGCCATTTGAAATTCTTTACAAAGAATTTGGATTCACCACTGAAAATGTTGTTGAAACTACACTTTCTTTATTCTAGTTTTTCAATTAGAAATTGGTAATAAAAAAGGCTGTTAAGGTAAAATTTAACAGCCTTTTTTATTGAAATGATTAAATTCGATTTTCTTTATTTTGATCTTGACCAAGTAAAATATCTGTTCTCTGTAAATACAAGCGTCTTGTCGATAGCATTCATTTGTGATTCTGTAATATTGGTATTTTGCGTTTCTATAAGTTTAAGAACGTATTCAGCAGAAGAAGGGTTGGAGTCATTAATTCCTCTTAAAATGACATTATACTGATGAATTGGGTCATTTTTGGGTTCCCAAGAAATCGTTCCAGGACCGTCATTTATTGGTAAAATGGCCTCACCTAATTCATATTGATTAATTTTTTTTGCATCAAAGAAAATAGAAGCACCCTTACCTTTTTGGAGAGTAGTAGTTTTTCCGAATATTTTGAAAGTTACTTCATCATTTAAGCAAAATACACGAACTTTATTTCTCTCAGAAAGAACGGTGATTTCAGTGTAGGTTTCTTGTCTGTACATTCCACCACCTTCAGATTGGCCCCTAAAAATTGAAACACCTTTTGATTTTACAATCGCTTGTTGGCTGATACCCGAAAAATAAACTTTACCAGTTTTTATATCGACTACTTTGTCAGTTAATTGTACTCTTGATTTTGGAAATAGGAGAATAAATCCATCTTGAAATTCTATAGATATCCATGAATTTTCAGCGGTTTCGATAGTGGATGATTTTTTGGAAAAGGAAATGCCATTACTTATGCTTAGATTATCTGAATTTAATCGCTTGCCATTTAAAGTAACATTTCCTGAAAGGCCACTCAAATAGCTATCAGTACGAAATAGTAGTGATGTCTTATCAATGCTTGGCGTATTGTTTTCTTTTTCATCAGTAGATTGCACTGACTCTGTATTTGGCATTGAACGCATTCTTCTTTTTTTCTTTGGTGCATTTTCATCCCATTGAAACCCTACCCAAACGTAGAAAAGAATCAATATTAGAAGAGCAATCTTCGATGTAATATCTAAATACTTGTAATTCATGTGTTTTTAAGCCGATTTATAGTGCAAAAAAGTACTCGAACTTAAGCATTTTACAATAAATAGTAAAAGCTTTGAAACGAAATAGATTAATTTAAAATGATAAAAACAAAAAAGCCTGACATCTTATAAGAAGAGTCAGGCTTAAATGTAAATATATATAATTATGCAAGAACGGGAACTTGAGCAAGAATTTCAAAGTTTTTGATTTTTTCATGCAATTCATCTAGCTCAGAGCGCATTTTCTCCGTTAAATCATGTGCTTTTTCGCCAGCAGATTCATAAATAGATGGAACTAGATTATGATAATAATCTATACCTTGAAGTAAGTTAGACTTAAACGACTCTAAGTATTTAACTTGCTTTTTATTCATGCTATCTAATGATTTGTCAATTTCTTTTTTTAAGTAATCCACATAAAGCACTAACTCATTAACAAACATATTAGGGCGTGGTACAGCAGGGTTTAACAGATTTAAGCGTCCGTAAATATGATCAACCATTTCTTTAAGCGAAAATATTCCTGAGAAATAAGCCAAATTTGGTCCTGGGCAAATGCTAATTGCTGTTAAGTTGTGAGCAGGAACTTCACCATTATTCATAATAGATGATGCACCTAAACCTTCACATAAACAGTCTTTCACATTTATTTTATCCATTTCTTCCTGAATTTTATCTTCACTCATGAATGCAGCTTTAAACTGTTTGAATTTCTCGTTCATAAACTGTCTTGATGCCGAACAAATTGGTCGTTCGGTAAATTCAGTATTATTTTGAAGGAATTTTTTATGGCAAGGACTTCCTGGACGACCTTTTAACATTCTTTCTTCACGTAGTTTATCTGAACTTGTGTTTCTTAAATTGTTAAATGGAACACCAAGAGGTGATGCTTCAGACAGATAATAGTCTTCTTTGTTGGCGTTGATTAATTGAACTAGCGTATTTGATTCAACGTTTGTAGCTTCAGGAACCATTAAGAATGGACTTCCCCAACCTGTGGCATCAACATTAAAATGCTGAAGTAAGAAGTTTTGTTCTTCGCCGTTACCAATTCCACCTTGAACCGTTAAACGCTGTTCAGGGTAAACGTCATTTTCAATTTTTCCAGATGATTTTAGAGCTGAGTTATAAATGTCATATAATTCTTCACGTAATTCATCGCGTTTAGAAACAAATTCATTTAAAATTGGCCCCATTAAAAGACCATCGGTAGCAAATGCATGTCCACCGCAGTTTAATCCCGACTCAATACGAAACTCAGAAACCCAAATTCCTTTTTTTGCTAGAATTTTACCTTGGATAATAGAAGAACGGAAATCACTAACTTTAAGAATTACTTTTTTCTTAAGTTCGCCTAATTTATTGGGGAAGAAATCTTCGAATTGTTCAAAATAAGCAAATAGACGCTGGTTCATGCCTGCCGAAAGTATAATCGAGGAAGAAAGCTTACTCAATGCAAAACCACGTAGAGCGGCATGAGCATCATTATATTCAATTGGAAGCTGATTTTTCTGTTTATCGTAATTTGCTTTATCAAGTTTGGTCATGATGTTCACATCTATTGCACCTGGTACAATCTGAGAACGTAAATTCTCTTGTGCTTCATCTCGTTCAACTCCATCTAGCTTAAGCATAGCGTTGTAAGCTTGTCTCAATGGGCTAGATTCTGGTAAAAGTTCGAAGTATTTGACAATATCGCTACCAAATGTAAACGATTCACTTTTTAGCTTAGCAATCTGTTTTTCAACTAAATCATGTATCAGATTTAGATAAGCAGTAGTTCTACGTGCACGTGCGTCAGCTTCATTATCTTTAATCGGAATATATTCAACATCGTTTTTCTTAGAATGAATTTCACGCATTCTCTCAATAAGAAAGTCTTCAACGATGGAAATAACCGATGAAATACCATAACGGGCTACTTTAAGTGGGGTATCAATAGTGAATCCCAAACCCATAACCGGGATATGAAATTTGTGTGGTGATTTAAAAGTCATGTATTGATGAAAAGATTAGTTAATAAAGCTGATTATATTTAAAATAAGGTATTTATGAGTAAAAAACGATAAAATGGACTGTAAATCAACCTAAAAAGATTTGTATTATCAAAAAATTACATTTTTTAGAATTAATATGGCTAAACAGCAAAGCGAGATTGATCAAATTATCGGAAAACAACTTAGTTACCTCAACACTAACATTCTAAAACCGTGTTTAAAAAAGCACAAGGATGTTTATTTGCAGTTGAAAAAACTCGGAGATTTGATTGATACCCTTATTACGTCTATTGATGAGAATGATTCCTTGAATGAGGAAAAACAAGCGAAATATGTTATTGATTACCTTGGGAAAATTGAAAATCAAGCACTACTCTGTATTGAATGTGAAGAAATTTCAATATGGAGATATTTCGAAAATCAAATTGAGACTGAAAAATTAATCTGGCCTGAAAAGTTTGTTTATACTCAACTGGAAGATCGTTTCCAAAGTCAGGACAAAGATTCCATTTATATACGATTAGGGAAACGAGCAAAGCGGATAAATCGACAAATAGGAAAAGCTAAACATAATCTAGTTAATCGATGGTTAAACTTTCGAAAAAAAGAACCACTTACTTATGAAAATGCAACTCAAACCGTTTTAGTCCAAGAAATATGGTCTGAAGTTTTATATTCTGTTTTCCCTGAGGTTGAAGAAGTAAAAGCCGCATGGTACACAAAAATAGTTAAACAAACATTTGAGCTCATTCATGAACTTACACACTTAATTGAAAATAGGTTACAAATAAAAGAGGTGACTATTGATCAGCTCAAAGGGAAAGTCATTTCAATACAAGCACTTATCGAATCAGAAATTTCATCATCATCTGAATTTCAAAAAGTATTAAGTGTAAATGTAGAACACGAGTTACGACATTTTTTTGCTTTAAACGGCACATTTGAACTCACGCATAAAGCCTTATTAAAAAAGACAAAACAAAAAGAATTTAACAAAAGAATTCTGATAGATTTAGATGAAAAGCAAGAAAAATGGCAGAAAGAATGGAAAGTAGATGCTAATTATATATGTGTATTTAGGGAAGTTCTTGAATTACAATTAGAACATAAAACTATTCTGGAAGAATTGTTTACAAAGTTAAGTAGTCAATTTTCCTTGAATTACAAACGTGTTCTTGAGTCCATAACAGAGGTTTTAAAAGAATCAGAACTTGAAAATCAAACAACAGAAATTAATGAACTAAAACCATTAAAATTAAAAGGTCATCTTCAACGACAATTAGATAAGTTAAGAGGGAAAATAACAATAATATTTGAGCAGAATAAAGAACTTAAATCATTAGATAGAAAAGATGAAATCATACAAAACTACGAGACCTATTTTGATGATTCTTTTTTGGTATTAAGTGAAAAAGCAAGCATTTTCACCGACTACTCTAACAAAGAAATAAATGCAGATTCAGATTATAAGACAATTGAGTGGCAAATTTTATTAAAACGGATCATTATTTCGGAACATTTACATAAAACAAAATTATTCGTTGATTTTTTTGAAAATACAGCGTTAGAAACTCAGAGTTTACTGCAAAGTGTAACTGAGGTTATGGAAACAAATATAGTTTCAGCTATTGCAAAAACTAAGGAGGATAGCACTAATGAAGAGTTAATAGAACAATCAATTCTTGAAATTGTAGGAAGTGCTTATAATCGATCTATAAATCAACTATTAAATTATATAAATTTAAAAGAAGCAGAGTTAAATACAATAAAAATAGATGTTAATGACTCTTTAATTAATGCGACACAAAAAATACTTGGTCAAATTGTTGCGAATAAACTAGGAGAATTGGAGTCTAAAAGAAGAACAATTCAGGTTAAAAGTCGCGCAGTGGATTGGAAAATGCAACTTGAGATTAGTTGGGCACGACTTGAGGATTTCGCAATTTTATTTTCAAAAACAAGCATTAGATATTTTCATTTATGGTGGAAAAAAATAAACGATATATTATATCCATCAGTTAAAGTAGTTACAAAAAAATCACAAGAACAATTAGGGGATTATTTAACAGACCTGTATAAAACTTTTGATAGATTACCTTTTGTCTATAAAAAATTATTTGACTTAGAAGGGATTAATGAATTACGATTTTATTACAAACGTGACAATGAGATTTCAAAGTTTATTGGGGCCTATCAGAATTGGAAAAATAATAGTGGTCAAACATTGGCAGTAATTGGAGAAAAGGGAAGTGGGAGAACCTTTTTTGTAAAAAAAGTAATTCATGAAATTCCTGATTTTTGTCCTGTAACGTATATTAACACAAAGAAGACGATCTATGATGAAGTTGGATTGGTGGACTTATTAAACAAAAGTTTAGGAAGTACAGCAAAAAGTACAGATGAGTTGATTTCATTTATTAATACAAAAGAAAGAAACTGTATAGTAATTGATAGTTTGGAACGTTTATTTCTTCGATCTGTTGATGGTTTTGATGCGCTTGAACAATTGCTTCTAATTATTAATTCAACATCGTCAAAAATATTTTGGGTTGTAATTAGTGGTAGATATAATTGGTCTTATATAGATAAGATTCTGAAATTAACTATGAATTTTAGCACAGAACTTGAGATGGATAAATTAACAGGGGCGCAAATTAAAGAGATTCTATTAAAACGGCATAAATTAAGCGGATTTCAAATACGGTTTGAACCAGATTCTCAAATCAAGCAAATGAGATCGTATAAAAAATTACAAGGTAAGGAAACGGAAAGGCAACAATTTTTAGAAAACTTGTTTTTCTCAGCCATTAACGAAGTTTCACAGGGAAATTTAAGAATTGCAATGATTCAATGGTTAAGAAGTATTAAAAAAGTAGATGAATTGGTCATAGAAATTCGAGTTATTGAAGACATGAATATTCAGTTACCCATGATGCTTCAAGATAGTGAGTTTTTTGCTTTATCGAATTTGGTTTTACACTCAAAACTTAGCCCTGCACATCATTCGAAAATTGTTAATGAATCAATCACTGATTCTAGATTGATCTTATCGAGATTAGAAATGATGAATCTTATTGAATTGGATGCGGAAGGCTTGTATCATATAAATGTATTTGCATTCAGACCTGTTATTACGGCTTTAAAACGCAAAAATATTTTACATTAGATATTGAAATAGGATGAAACAGTTTATAAGAAATTCCATTGTTCAGAAAATAGCGTTTTTACTCTTGTGTTTATGGCTAGTGAGTAAATCGGTTTATGCACAAGTTATTGTTCCTGATAGTGTAAAAGCACGCCTTGAAACAGCTGTTGATTCACTAGAAAGTGAAAGGAATCAAGGTGAACAAGCAATTGAACGTGACACTTTAGTTGTAAAAGAAAGGCCTAAAACAATCCCATCTATTTCGGAAGTAATATCATACGGCAAAATATATTGGTCGATTATTGTACTGATTTTAACGTATGCTGTAAGTCGGTTTATTCTTTCGATATTAGATAGTTTTGCTGAGCGGTCATCAGATTATCGCTTGTTTTTTAAACGTTTAATACCCGTTGTTCGTTTACTAATCTGGATCATGTCTTTGTATTTCATAATTGAAGGAATCATTGATCCTCCAGTTGAGACTTTATTTGCCATGTTGGCTTCCATCGGTTTAGCTATTGGTTTTGCATCTCAAGATATTTTAAAAAACTTTTTTGGAGGTTTTATGATTATCCTAGATCGACCATTTCAAGTTGGTGATAAAATAATGCTTGGCTCAGATTATGGTGAGGTATTGCAAATTGGATTACGTTCAACAAGAATTGTAACTCCTGATGATTCCGTAATTACTATACCAAATGGGGAGTTAATGAATAAAGCGGTTTCGAATTCAAATTCCGGTGCACTAGATTGTCAGGTAGTGGCAGAAGTCTATATTTCTGCCAATTCGGATTTAACAAAGGCACGACGATTAGCGTATTTGGCTGCTGCGACCTCCAAATATGTATATATGCAGAAACCTATAGTAATTGGAACTGTTTCAGAAATTATTAAAAATCAATTATATATGAAGTTTAGAATTAAAGCGTATGTTTTGGATATTCGTTATGAATTTCCATTGCAAACCGATATGGCTGAACGAACGATTCAGGCATGGAAAGATCATGGAATTCAAGGATTTACTTGAGAATTGGCAAATTCAATTTAGGCTGTACAAAAAAAACTAAGTTAAAACATCAACAGAGTCAAATAATGGTAAATTTGAATTTTAATACTTACCTTTTGTTCTTAAAAAGATGGGTAATTTGACTTTGAAAATCGCTTCTATTTTAAATTGATAATTAAAAAAATGACACAAAACACAAATTTAACAGAGATTGAACAATCGTTAATACAAGTTAAAAGCACTGCGCCAAAACGAACTATTCGCATGCATAAAGTGAAAAAAATTGCATTAGTGGCGCATGATAATCGGAAACAAGCAC
>CAZNTR010000037.1:0-25450 GCA_964575925.1 uncultured Chitinophagales bacterium | reverse complement strand
AGTATATCGCAGCTCATCTTAAATCTCTAGGATATGAAGTCCAAACTGAAGTTGCAAAAACGGGTGTTATTGCTATTCTAAAAGGTGGGAAACCTGGACCAACGGTTGCATTAAGAGCAGACATGGATGGATTACCTGTTGAAGAAAGAAATGACTTAGCTTTTAAATCCGTAGAAAAAAGTGATTATTTAGGAAATAGCGTTCCAGTTATGCATGCCTGCGGTCACGATACTCATGTTGCCATTATGATGGGAGTTGCTGAAGTATTAATGTCAGTTAAAAAAGATGTACCAGGAACTGTAAAGTTTATTTTCCAACCTGCTGAGGAAGGTCCCCCAGGTGATGAAGATGGTGGAGCAGCTCTAATGGTTAAAGAAGGTGTTTTACAAAATCCAAAAGTTGATGCTGTATTCGGTCTACATATAAATTCTGGACTAGAAACAGGATTTCTTGGTTATAAGAAGGGCGCTACGATGGCCTCAAGTGATTGGATTGATATTGAAATTCAAGGGAAACAAGCTCATGGGGCTTACCCTTGGCAAAGTGTTGACCCTATTGTAATCGGTGCACAAATCATCAATAGTATTCAAACTGTTGTTTCAAGAATGTCAGAGTTAACGGTAGCACCTGTAGTTGTTACTATTGGGAAAATTAATGCTGGTGTTAGAAATAATATCATTCCAGAAAAACTTACTATGGGCGGAACTATTCGAACTTTAGATCCAGCAATGCACAAAGAAGTTCACGAAAAACTAAGACGAATTATCACAAAAACAGCTGAAGCTTCAGGAGCAACCGCTAAAGTTACGATTCGAAACATGGCACCTGTAACCTATAATGATCCAAAACTGACCGAAAAAATTCTTCCTGCTTTAGTTAAAGCAAGTGGCAAGAATAAATTAGTAGAAACGGATTGGGTTACCGGCGCTGAAGACTTTTCCTATTTCCATCAAAATATCCCTGGTTTTTATTTCAACTTAGGAGGAAGACCTTCTTCTGTAAAACCTGAAGATGCACCTTCTCATCACACTCCTAATTTCTTTGTCGATGATTCTAAATTGGATGTAGGCGTTAAAGCTTTTGTGAATATCGTTTTTGAATATGCAAAGAAATAACCCTTAAGTTCATTTTTTCCTTAACCCAAAAAACCCCGCAAAAGCGGGGTTTTTTGGTTCTACCAAACTACAGTTGTACCAACATTTTCCTGAGAGACAACTTTCAATAAATTGCCCTCTTTATTCATATCAAAAACAATGATTGGAATTTTATTATCTCGACATAAAGTAAAGGCCGTTAAATCCATTACTTCTAAACGCATATTGAGTACTTCGTCACCAGTTATGGTTTCATAACGAGTTGCATCTGGATTTTTTTCTGGATCAGCTGTGTAGATACCATCAACACGAGTACCTTTTAGAATTACATCCGCTTCAATTTCAATAGCCCTTAAAGACGCTGCAGTATCTGTTGTGAAATAAGGATTTCCTGTTCCAGCACCAAATATTACAACTCGACCTTTTTCTACGTGTCTGATTGCTCTTCTACGAATAAAAGGTTCAGCTATTTGTTCCATCCTAATCGCCGAAACCAAGCGAGTAAAAACACCTTTACGTTCTAAGGCATCTTGCAAAGCCATGGAGTTAATCATAGTTGCCAACATTCCCATGTAGTCAGCTTGAACTCTATCCATGCCTTCCGTAGCGCCTTTTACTCCTCTGAATATATTACCGCCACCAATTACGATAGCAACTTCTACTTTGTGTTCAGTAAGTTTCTTAATTTCTTCAGCATATTGGGTTAAAACATCTCCGTCTATTCCGTGACCCTGTTTCCCTAGAAGTGCCTCGCCGCTTAATTTGAGTAAAATTCTTTTATACACGTTAAATCCTTATTTGTGAAATGGTGGTAAAAAATACTAAGAAAATTGCGATAATGGTTTTTATCTAAAAATTAAAACTATTTAAGATTGACGCATTAGTTGACAATATGGCAAAAAAAAGGCTGCTAAAAAAGCAGCCTTAAAAAATCAATTAAGCTCCGAGTTGAACTCGTCTGAAAGTAGTAACGGTTGGAGCACCGCTATTTTTCAAATATTTATCAATCGTTACGCTATTGTCTTTTACGAATTTTTGTTCCAAAAGAACTCTGTCTTCATAAAAACGACGTAATTTACCTTGAGCTGCTTTTTCAGCCAATTCAGGAGATTTACCTTCGTTAATTAACAATTCTTTAGCAATTTCTAATTCTTTTTCGAGAGTTTCAGCTGGCACATCAGCACGTTTAACACCGATTGGATTCATAGCTGCAATTTGCATAGCAACATCACGGCCTGTATCAACGGAATTTAACTCGCCATCAAACTGAACTAAAACTCCTAATAAATTACCTGGGTGGTTATAAGCAACGATTTCGCCACTTCCTTCTAAGTAAGCAACGCGAGCGATCTCAATTTTCTCACCAATTTTACCAACTAAATCTTCTAAATGTTTAGAGATTGGTAAGCCATTATAGTTTAAGCCATTAATGGTTTCGATAGAATCAGTTATAGCAGCGAAAGCAACGGATGCGAATCCATTTGCGAAACCGATAAATTCTTCGTTACGAGCAACGAAATCAGTTTCACAGTTAAGTGACATTATAATTGCACTTTTTTTGTCGTCACTAATCTTAGTAACAACAATACCTTGATTTGCTTCACGGTCAGCACGTTTTTCAGATACTTTCTGACCTTTTTTACGAAGAACTTCAACAGCGGCTTCCATATCGCCATTGGCTTCAGCTAAGGCAGAACGACAGTCCATCATACCAGATCCGGTACGATCGCGTAAAGCTTTTACATCTGCGGCAGAAATACTCATTGTAGTATAGTTTTGGGGTTTGTTTGTCAAGTGTGATGCTGTTTGATTTACAAAGCAGCTTATATGAATATCATGTACAAAAAATAAGCTGAGTTTTGAGGCTCAGCTTAAAGAGAATTTAATCCTCGTCTTCAGTATCGTTATCATCATCAGAACCAACATCATTGTCTAATTCATCTGATGAGTCGTCCTCGTCTGAGGAACTATCTGCATCTGCTTCTGCTTCTGCGTTTTCAACTTCTGCCTCAACCACATTTTTACGAGCACGGCGAGTACGACGACGGCGAGATTCTTTTGGTTCTGAACCTGAATCATCAACATCTGCAGCCGATTCTTCTTCAGCTTGTGCATCACGTGCGGCAGAGCCTTCGATAATAGAATCGGCAATATTAGATGAAATCAATTGAATCGCACGAGCTGAATCATCATTACAAGGAATAATGAAATCAGGTACATCAGGATCACAATTAGAATCTACCATTGCAATAATTGGAATATTTAACTTGATAGCTTCTTGCATAGCAATACCTTCTTTTACGGTATCAACTACGAAAATTGCACCAGGTAAACGCCCCATGTTAGAAATACCAGCTAATACTTTCATGAGTTTTTCTTTTTCACGAGAAAGCATTAAGCGTTCTTTTTTCGTGATATTCTCAAAAGTACCATCTTTTTGCATGGTATCAATTTCTTCTAAACGAGAAATGCTTTTACGAACTGTTTGAAAGTTTGTAAGCATTCCACCTAACCAACGATGGGTAACATAAGGCATACCACAACGGTTAGCCTCTTGTTTAATAATCTCTTGAGCTTGTTTTTTTGTACCTACAAACAAGATTTTTTTGCCAGATTTCGCAAAGCGTTCTGCTGCATCAACTGCTTCTTGTAAGTATTTTTGCGTTTTTTTAAGATCAAGAATATGAATTCCGTTACGTTGCATAAAGATGAATTCTTTCATCTTTGGATTCCAACGGCGGGTAAGGTGACCAAAATGGGCACCTGATTTTAATAAGTCTTCGATTGAAGCTGCGTTTGCCATTATTTTTTATCAATGATTGAGTTAATTCCGCTATCTGGGTCATTCTCAGTGTTCCATCCCGATCAAGTCAAGGACACTCAGCACCGAGTCGCCAGATATGAGTGATGTGGAAATAAACGATTGTTGTTTTAACGTTTAGAGAACTGATATCTCTTACGAGCTTTTGGCTGTCCATATTTTTTACGCTCAACCATACGATCATCACGTGTAAATAAAGAGTCAGCTTTTAGCACAGAGTGCATACCTTCTAATAGTTCATCTAATGCACGAGCAATACCTAATTGAATTGCACCTGCTTGTCCGCTGTATCCACCACCACGCACGGAAATTTTCGCATCGTATTTACCTTCCGTCTCGGTAAGAACGAAAGGAAGATTGACTACATTTTGCTGTGCAGCCAATGGAAAGTACTCTTCCAAGGTGCGATTGTTGATGGTAATAACGCCTGTACCTGTTTTGATGTACACACGTGCGGTTGAAGTTTTACGTCTACCGATTTTGTTGATTTGTGATGCCATTTTACGGGGTTAATTAAACTGTTTCCGGTTTTTGAGCCGTATGTGGGTGAACTGGTCCTGCGTAAACACGTAAGTTTGTGAGCAATTTACGACCTAGTTTGTTTTTTGGTAACATTCCTTTTACCGCATTGGTAACGATGAATGTTGGATCATTTACGAGGGCCTCTTCAACAGTTTTGAAGCGCTCACCGCCCGGATATCCGGTATGGCGGAAGTACTCTTTCTGCGAAGCTTTATTTCCTGTCAGTACTACTTTTTCTGCGTTGATAACAATCACGTTATCTCCAGTATCCATGTGCGGAGTAAATTCCGGCTTGGTTTTACCGCGCAAAGTTGCAGCAATCAGACTGGCAACACGACCCAATACCTGACCATCAGCATCAATAACAACCCAATTCTTCTCAATATCAGAAGGAGTTGCACTGAATGTTTTAAAGCTTACTGTATCCATTGTGTATTATTTTTGATTAATTTGCAAAAACTTGCCAAGTCTGCAAATATAGAATAAAGAATTTTAAGAATCAATCTCCCTATCAAGCCTGCTCTTACATTTTAGTATAATTCGCAAAAAATCCAACCACCCCCCCCTTTTTACGTTTTCTTTAATTTATTTTATAATTTTCGATATATATCTGTGTATCAATAAAAATTTATTTTTTTTTACTCGTTCTTATCTTTTACCCAATCTGCAATTGTTACATCTTTCATTAGCTGGACTGTTTTTGCTCGTAAATCTAAAAATGAATTCCGGATTTTACAGGCTTCTTCATCAGGACATTCTTTACATGGCTCATAGTATCGGTGACTCACACAAGGCAAAAGTGCAATTGGACCGTCTAATAGTCGAACTATTTCAGCTAAATGAATCTCAGCAGGTTGTTTTAACAAATAATACCCTCCTTCTTTACCCATTTTACTTGCTGTTATTCCTGCATGTTTTAAATCTCTTAAAATAGTATCTAAAAATTTGAATGAAACATGTGTTTCACTTGCTATAACATGAATAGCAACTGGCATTTCTGCTGTTGCATGTTCTGCCAGATATGTTAAGGCATGTAAAGCGTATTTCGTTTTTTTAGAAATCATATTATTCAAGAACTAAGCTAAGATACTAAACCATTTTACAGCCTTTGAACATCTTGCCCATATTTGGCTAATAAAACAAGCTTAATACAACTTCTTTTCATAAAAAAAGGTATTACGTTTTTCTTTTTTTCTTTTGAGCTGCTGGGAATAAAATATTATTCAAAATGAGTCGATATCCTGGGCTATTCGGGTATAAATCTAAATCTGTCGGTGGATCATCAACACGATGTGTATAATCTTCTGGATCGTGACCAGCGTAAAAGGTAAACGTGCCTTTACCAAAATTGCCATGAATGTATTTTACTTGATCTCTTCCTGGAGCTTCAGCCAAAACAACAACGGATTGTTTAATCTTGTCTTTTTGATAGGCAGTCGTTTGACCATAAAATCCTTTAATGCTACTCACATGATTTTGTGTTAACATGGTTGGAACCGGATCCCATTTTGCAGAAAATTCAAACAAGGTGAAATAATCAATTTCTTCATTTATCCTGTCTAATTGAACGGGAACATCTATATCTGCATGCTCATATTCTGCGGGATTTGTAATGAGTGTAAAATTGGAAAACGCAAACGTTTTATCGTAATCAATTTTTTTCTGAGCGTCGGAATCCATTGGATCACCATCAAAGGGTGTTGGTGCAATATCTACTCCTTCAGCTGATAATGCTATATCAAAAGTGTCAGTTCCTGAACACATTGCAAATAGAAACCCACCATTTCCAACGTAATCTCTAATTTTTCTTGCCACAGCTTTTTTCTCATCACTAACTTTGTCAAATCCCATTGATTTTGCCAAAGCTTCCATTTCCCGAACTTGTTTTATGTACCAAGGCTGATTACGATAAGCATACCAGAACTTTCCATATTGCCCAGTAAAATCTTCGTGATGTAAATGCAACCAATCATAATTATCCAATTCACCCTGCAAAACTTCAACATCCCATATTTTAGCATATTCGACTTCAGCATAAGTTAGAGCTAAAGTTACTGCATCATCCCAAGGTAAATTTTGCTTGGGAGTGTAAACGGCTATTCTGGGGGCTTTTTCCAAATTAATTACCGCTGTATTTGTATTCGATGCTTCAATTTCATTAACTAACTGTAATGCTTGTGAATCTGTGATAATTTGAAAACGTACATTTCTAACTAAACAAGCATTATCTAATTTAGAGTCGTTCACAACCAAAAAAGATCCGCCTTTATAATTCAACAACCATTTAGCCGTGCCCTTTTGAGTTAAATGATTAAACACAATTCCATAAGCTTTCAAGTGATTTGTTTGTGAAGCATCCATAGGGATGAGCACATAATCTGCCTTAAGATTTCCAAGTAATCCAAAAAGAAAAACTAACATGATTATCAAATTAGTTTGGATAGTTTTAAATTTGACTTCTTTTCTAATCATTACGATTCAATTTCTAACAACTCTCTTAAAAACCCACGTACTTTTTCAGCATAAAAACTCGAAGGAAATGCTTTTAAGTATTCCTGTATTTCAGTCTGTAGCTGAACTCCATCAACAACTTTACCTTCAACAATTACTACAGCATTTGTTGTCTTCCCTGTAATTTTTATAGCATCAGCAGATGAAACACTGTTAAGCGCATAACCTAATGCTATCCGACTAAAAAATAATTGCTCATTTTGTCGAATTTGTGGGTGAGCTCCAAGCCAAACATAGGCCTCTAGTGGATTATCTTTTCTGTACAAATTCGCAATAATCTCTGCTCCATCTAATTGTAGCTGACCCATTTTTTCATATTCAGTGGTTAGAATTGTTAATCCAGCTTTAAACTCATGCCGTGAAATTGCCAGCATCGCTTTCGAAAACGTTACCAATTCTGGAGTTACACTGTCTTTCTGAATTCCTTTTCGAATCCAGTTTCTTAGTTTCACTGCATCATTTGCATAGAACGAACTATTTTGACGCTCAACCGCTTTTAATTGAATTTTTGAAAAGTCAAAATCACCTGCAAAAAAATCATTCAATGCCAAGTAATAACGCGATTTTTCAAGCATATCGGCATTTTTTGATTTTCTATTTGCTCGTGTTAATTCTATCCGCGCTTTTCGGAAATCCGCATCTAACATGGCAAAACGTCCCAAAAGAAATGCGCTTTGGTCTTCTTTCAATTGAACATTTTTATCATCAACTAATAAACTATACAATTCTCTCGCTCTTTGTTGATTTGCTAATTGTTCTAAGTTTAAATCAATCAATTTTAAAATGACTTGCGTTCTGTTATCAAAATTCTTTTCTTTTTCAACAATCATTTCCAACAAATCAGAAGCTACTTTATTTAGACTATCGGCTTTTCCTAAAATACTTAAGCCATTGTCTTGCAAATTTTTTGCCCATTTTGTAAACATGTAAGCTTTTGCTTCTGCTGCTATTGACTTTAACTGACTTGTAGAACCTTTCAAATAAAAATCATACGCTTCTTTGGCTAATTCGAAGGACTCTCTATGTACTAGATTTTGAGCCACATTATAGACAAAATAGTCAGCAGGATATTTTTTTTCTAGCATCTGAGCCCACCTCAATGCCTTTTTTTCTAATCCTCTTTCCATATAAAGCCATAACAAAAATTCTCTTTTTGATTGAGCGAGTGTTTCATTATTGGATCTTCGCTCTAAATTAGCCTCTTCTAAAAGTATGATGGCTTCATCATATAAAAATTCGTCGTTGTAGCGCGCAAATTGACGTTGAACTAAATCAGAACGTGTTGGATTGTTTTCTAGAATGGCTAATAATTCTTTTGCGGCTTCTCCATATTCACTTGCTTGCAAATAGGCACTTGCCAATTCATTCAAATACAAGAAGGCGTTTTTCAAATGAAGACGTGCTTCTTTGTATACAGTAGCAGCTTTTTTAAATTCTCGGCGCTCCATGAGTGTATTGGCCACAACCTGATACATCATCATATTTCTCGAATTTTCTTTAACAATCGTATCCCAGATTACAAATGCTTTTGCTGTATCACCTTGTAAGTGGTATAAATTGGCTAAATCGTTATCAAACTGAGGGTCTTTTGAGACTTTTGACGCAGGATTTAACAACAATTCAATCCCATTCTTATACTCTTTTGTCTGTATGTAACACTCAACTAATTGCTTTAAATACGCTTGATTTGACGGCTCTTTTTTAACTAAGTCTAAAAGCATATCTTTTGCTTTATCATACTCTTGCATTCGAATCCATTGTATCGCAAGCACATAATTTCTATCTGTTTGAGCTTTCACTTGCACAGATAAAAATAAAATTAGAAAAAAGGACAGAATTAGTTTAATCATAAGAATTCGTAAGTTACTAAAATAACTATTGCGAAGATTAATTAATCTCTTATTGCAACGTTTTCAGGTATGAAGAATTTCTTTTCATTTTAATGCTAACTCAAATTCGGAATTCGCTTTTAACCTCAAGATTTTAAGGTTATTCAAAGGCCCACAAAAGCAAAATGCAAGAAAAATTGTTTAAGATACAATCTATGCATAAAACGGTTATCCAGTGCTCTGACATAGGGTCTTGTCGTAGTCTATGACTATGAATTTAGCACTACCTATTGCGAATTTGATCTTGATGTGTTTTTTAAAACAACAGGCGACAACTGCAACTTAGAAACTCAAAAAATATCAAGTCTGAATTTTAGCTACTTATTGAGGTTTGGGTATATATTCTGGAAATTGCTCTTTTATGGTCTTATAGAAAGCTTGAAGAGGGAAGCCAACCACATTATAATAATCCCCAATTATTTTCTTCACAAAAACAGCTCCCCAATCGTCTTGAATACCATAAGCACCAGCTTTATCCATCGGACTTCCAGTTACAACATAAGCTTTAATCTCTTGGTCACTTAATGTGTGAAAAACCACTTCGGTCTCGACACTAAAGCTTATTTCTTTTGTTCCATTAATTAGGGCTACACCTGTAAAGACTGAATGTGAATGTCCACTTAACTGGCTAAGAATGCGTTCTGCATCTTTTGCACTTGTGGGCTTTCCAAGTGATTCATTATTATAGACAACAATCGTATCAGAACCAATAACAAGTGAATCAGTTTGCTTTAGTGCGATTTCTTTTGCTTTTAGTAAAGCCAAGTTTCGGCAATAAGAATCGGGGTTTCCATCATAGGGTAAATCTTCATCAATATCGGCTGGTTGACAAACAAATTCCTGATATAACAAGGATAAAAGCTTTTTTCTACGTGGACTTTGGGACGCTAAAACGATTGTTTTCAATTTGATACTCTTTTTTTCAATTTTCGTTTGAACGGCAACGATAAGGATTGTATCATTAAGCCATTTTAAAAATTAACTTTATATAGAAAAATAAGATATGGCTAGAAGAAATTCTGTAACAAAAACTGTGGATGCCTCTAATGCTATGGTTTTTACCAAAGAAAATTACATTTTATTGATTATTGGAATTACTCTTATTTTTATTGGTTTCCTAATTATGTATCTGGAAAATGAAATTGATGGTTTTATTTCACTTTATGTTTCACCAGTCTTAATTGTAGGCGGTTTCTCTGAAATAGTGTATGCTATCATGAAAAAATCAACAAAATCAAATAGTTGAAAATAGGTTATATATGGGTTGGTTAAAAAAATTACATTGGCAAATTATTGTTGGTCTTATTCTTGGGCTCATTTGGGGCTTATTTGCATCAAAATTTGGCATTGCTACGTTCACGGCTGATTATATAAAACCGTTTGGAACTATTTTTGTCTATTTACTTGAACTTATTGCGGTTCCACTAGTAATTGCCTCACTCATAGTTGGCGTTACTAACTTAAGTGATATAAAGAAATTGTCCCGAATGGGTGGAAAAACCCTTGGTATTTATATTAGCACAACTGTAATTGCAATTACCATAGGTCTTGTTCTTGTCAATTTTATTCAACCTGGAAAAGCATTACCACAAGAAACAAGAGAACAACTTAAAGAAAGTTATAAAGATAATATTTCTACTCGTGAAGCAACTGCAAATCAAGTTCTTGAACGTGGACCATTAGCTCCAATTGTTTCTATTATTCCCAGAAATTTCCTTGCTGCAGCCTCTGAAAACTCAAATATGCTTCAAGTCGTTTTTGTAGCTATTCTTTTAGGAATCGGAATGATTCAAATTGGGGAAGAAAAATCAAGACCTATGGTTAGTTTTTTCAGTTCACTCAATGATGTTGTAATCAATGTGGTTGATATGATTATGAAAGTTGCTCCAATTGGTGTTTTTGGTCTAATGAGTGCTTTAATTGTCGATTTAGCAGGAAATGACCTTTCTAAAGCTTTTACCTTATTGTATGCACTTGGCTGGTATATGTTAACCGTAATTTTAGGCCTACTTATTCATCTCTTTGTAACTTATCAAATTGTATTTAAGTTATTTAGTAAAATGCCTTTTTTGAAATTTCTTCGTGGTATGAGACCTGCCATGTTATTAGGTTTTAGCACTAGTTCAAGTGCAGCAACCTTACCAGTAACAATGGAAAGAGTTCAAAAAAAACTCGGGGTTCATGAAGATGTAGCGAGTTTTGTCTTACCTGTTGGCTCTACAGTTAACATGGATGGAACTAGTTTATACCAAGCTGTTGCTGCTGTATTTATTGCTCAGGCATTAGGAATGGGCTTAGATTTTGGACAGCAATTAACTATTGTGGTAACCGCAACACTTGCGTCTATTGGAGCTGCAGGCGTTCCTGGAGCCGGAATAATCATGTTGGTAATTGTATTAAAAGCAATTCACATTCCTGTTGAAGGAATTGCTCTAATTCTTGGGGTAGATCGTATTTTAGACATGCTTCGAACCACTCTTAACATTACTGGAGATGCTGCCGTATGCGTTGCAGTTGCCACTTCTGAAGGCAAAATTGATACCATTGACTTTAACGACTAAATATATTCCATACTTGTTAAGTTATTAACAATAATATACCTAGCGCTAACGTATTGGTAATTAGACTATCCGAATGAATCTATTCTTAACATGACAGCTATCTTAATCTGCCTTCTATTAATGATTAATTTCAACAGAGATCAACTTCAAGCCGACTACACTAAAGAATTAGAAAATGGTATCACTCATTTTTATTCAGGTCAGTGGGGAAAAGCGGACAGCACGTTTACATCTTTAATTAAACAAGATCCTAAAGCTCCTGAGGCTTACTTTTTTAAAGCAATGGTTCCATTTTGGAAGTATTTTTTTGCAGGGAAAGCAAAAAATGATGCTAAACAGTTTTTAATTTTTTCAGAAAATGCCATTGATGTTTCTGAAAAATATTTAAAAGCTAATGAAAAAGACACTTCCATTGTTTTATTATTATCGGGCTTATATGGGTATAGAGCCTTAGTTTCTGCAGATTTAGGAGAGTATTTCACCGCTGCAAAAAGTGGTTTAGCAGGTTTTGATTTTACCAAACAAATCCTGAAAATGGATGAGAATCTAGCTGAGACTAAAATCGGTAAAGGTATTTATTATTACATGAGTGGCTCAGTCCCAGATAACGGAAAATGGATTACAAAATTATTAGGGATGAATGGAACAAAAGATGATGCCTTTGTAGAACTTGAACTTGCTGCACAATCTAACTCAAGAGTAAATGTAGATGCAAACTTAATTTTAACTTATTTATATCTAAAAGAATTCAAGCCGTATCAAGCTTTTAAAACATCCTTGCGTTTGACAAAAATGTACCCTACTAACTCCATATTCCTTTTTCTTCATGCAGACACATTAGAAAAAATTGGAAAAAAAGAAGATGCTTTAGCCTACTATAATCAGGTAATTCTTCAAAATAATAACGATATTGAGCATTTAACTTTAAACGCAAAGGTAAAATCTGAAGAACTCCGCTATAGTTTAAATCAGTCATTTGGAACTAAATAGTGATAAATTGTGGAAACAAAATCTTAATAATTGAATTCTTGAGTATTCAGTAACTTATATATTAAATAAAAATTTTCCCTTAATTATGGTTCGTGTTTATGCGACTAAAAATACTGTTGGTGTTGGCATTTCTAACTGCCCCTAAATTAATTTTTTCTCAAGCAACTGATTTATTTATTTCTGAATATGTTGAAGGTAGTAGTTTCAATAAATACATAGAGATTTTTAACGGAACTGGTTCAGCAATTAATCTAAGCGATTATAAATTACAAAGATTTCAAAATGGTTCTTCATTGGTAACTTTGGAGTATAATTTAACAGGAACCTTAGAAAATGGACAAACTATAGTTATGTCTCATAAAGATGCTGCTGTTTATTCAGGTGTTGTAATCCAAAACGCTGTTATCGATTATAATGGAGACGATGCAATGGCACTTTTAAAAATTTCTACTGGTTTATACGTTGATATATTTGGTGCAATTGGCTCTGACCCAGGCGATTACTGGTCTGCTGGAAATATTGTAACTCAAAATAAAACCCTAATCAGAAAACCTGATGTTTCTTCAGGAGTGACTCAAAACCCAGGAACTGGCTTTCCAACGTTGGGAACAGAATGGATTATGAAAGATCAAGATGATGTTTCTGATTTAGGTCAACATACTTTTGAAGCCGTTCAAGCTCACGTTGGTACAACTCAAATTACGCTTGATGACTCTTTTACCCCAAGCCAAGAAATTGATGTAATAGAATTTACAAGTGGCTCTAAATCATTATCTGAAGGATTTGAATTATTTCGTTTTGTAATACATGAAGATGGTGTTGAATCTGATGGAGACGATGACTTGTCTACATTATTAAATTCATTAGTATTCAGCAGTACAAATTTTACTTCGAATGTTGACTCAATTGCTATTCTAAATTCAAAACAACAAGTTCTTGGTACTCTTAAAACTGAAACTTCTACAAACTTTAGTATTGAGTTAAATGGTTACGAAATCGTAGACAATACTACTGATACCTTGTCTCTAAGAGTTATTTTTAATTCTTTAGTAACTGATAATGACCAAATCTCAATTTCTCTTCAACAAGTTTTTGCGGATGAAAGTGGATCAGGTTTTGTTGAATCTAATGGTAATATAATTGAATCATCTACAAATGAGTCCGACAATACTCTTGCTGTTGTTGCTACCAAAATGAGAGCTTCTGAACTAAAAAATCCTTATACGGTAAATAAACCGCTTGTTTTCTCCGTAGAAGCTGTAAATGAATATGGAAGTTTAGATATAGATTATTCTGGAATGCTCGGAATTTCTATGGGTCAAAATGCCTCTGATGAATTCGTTTATTCTAATGGTTCAGATCTTCAACAACTAGCAGAAAATGGTATTTCTATTTGGACAGTAAGCTATCCTGTTGCTGAAAACATTACAGTTTCTATAAATAATGAGTTCAATACCTTAGATTTAGATTTTGAATTTATCATTGAAGAAACTAATCCAGGTGGTGAAAATGAGACCATTGCTCCTGGTATGCTTGGTTCTGAATTAATTAGTTATTTGAGAACGAATTATAAAGTAACGAATTCACTAGGCTATGATACAGCAAGAGATCGCATCTTTATGATTATTGACAATAAAAAAACAAATGGTCAAGGTGCTACTACAAATACTTTAGAAGGAGTTTACACTGGTAGAATTGTTACAGGCTATTCAAGTCGTAGTGACGCTCAAGGCTCCAATTTCAATACCGAACACACCTGGCCACAAAGTAAATTTGGATCTTCAAATCCGATGGTGAGCGATATACATCATTTATATCCAAGTGATGCAACAGCAAATGGCGCAAGAGGAAATCTTCCTTTTGAAGAATTAGATGACAATACAGAAGTAGACAAATGGTATTTAGGAACTTCTGTATTAACATCAGCGCCTGCCGCGAATGAACGCTCAAACTATTCTAAATTGAATACGAATACATCATTTGAGCCGCGAGACGTTCATAAAGGAAATGTTGCACGATCTATGTTTTATTTTTGGACTATCTATGCTACAAATAGTAGTATGGTTTCTGGAAATGACTCTTTTTTTAATGGCATGAAAAATGATTTATTAACCTGGCACCGTTTTGACAAAGTTGATCAAGCTGAAGTTAAAAGAAGCGATACTACAGCCTATTACCAAGGCAATCGTAACCCATTTGTTCACGATACTTCTTTAGTAATTAGAGCCTATTTCCCCGATCAATATATTCCAACACGAATTGAATCATTTGAGCCTAAAACTGAATTATCCATCACGTTAAATCAGAATTATCCGAATCCGTTTAATCCTAGTACACAAATTGCTTTTTCAATTAATACTAGTTCACAAGTAAAATTAGATGTGTTTGATATTCTAGGAAAACGAGTTGCAGCTTTAGTAAATAGAAAATTAGCAGCTGGTGAACATTCCATTCAGTTTAATGCAGCTAATCTACCATCAGGAGTTTATTTATATAGATTAACTACTCCATCAGGAATCCTTTCAAAGAAAATGTTGCTTATTAAGTAAACGTTTTTCCAAAGTAATTGAAACCTGTTTAATTCTAAATTAAACAGGTTTTTTTACTCAACTTTCGGACTTCGTTTCTATAAAAAAGGCAGTGTTTTTCGCAAAGAAACGGTCATCCCGTGCCCTGACACGGGATCTCTGTCCAATATCATTTTACGCAACAATCACTTTTTCTTTGCATAGATTGGTTCTTAGGCTGAGATGCTGGGTCGAAGCCCAGCATGACCAAATAACATATTTGAACAAAGCTCATTATGATGTGAATAAGCTCTTGTTTTCATTAATAATGCGACATAAAACCTTTAACAAAATAATTCAATTTACAAAATGTCAAAGTCCGAAAGTTGAGTTTTTTTAACTAAATTAGTCTTTAGACAAGAAACTCATTCAAAGAGTTTTTAATTAAAATTCCAACTCTAGTTAGGGCTATTTAAACTATTTTTGAGCAATTGAAAAATAAAACATTAGGTTTACTATAATTGTATTTTTATTAATTCTATTGATAATTTTTTAGGAATATTATTTTAAAGCGAATACTTATTAATGAATTCCATTTTTTTACAAATCATAATATATTTATCGCAATAATATTGTACATAATAATTTACAGGTTCTACTACTATCTTCATAAAGATAATTTTATGCCAAAACTGGGAATAAAGGGAAACATATAAATTGGTTGACGAACTAATTTAGTTTTATAATCCTCATTTTGAATATAATTTTCGTTATCCAATAAAACTATATATTTATAAGATTGAATATTTCCATGATTAAACACATTAATGAACTCTATATAGACATTCAATTCACCCCATTTAAATTTATCATGAAAATTTAACATTAAATCAAAACGATTGTAATCAGGTAAGCGATCGTTATTCCTATCTGCTATTGTTCCATAATCTGGCACAAATCGAACATAATCAGTTGAGGGATCAGTAAATAATACAGGTTCGTTTTTGTTCACTTCAGGATTATAAATTAATGCTGCTAAGGGTTGATAAGCTATTGGTGTAGTATGTGGATTTCCTGTTGCATATCTCCATGTAAATGACAAATCCCACTGACTGGATAATTGTTGCACAAAATTCAGATTCAACATGTGGGTTCTATCATAATCAAATGCAAAAACAGCTGTTTCAACATTTATTACTTCATTTCTTTCTGTTTTCATCAAAGAATATGTCAACCAACCTGAATTTGACTGTGGACTATTCATGTTTCTATTTTTAACAAGTGTAAGTTCTAACCCGTATGCAAATCCTTTAGCATTATTTATTGGGATATTTGTTGTTACGAATCTATTTCTTGCGTTAACATAATAATTTTCTGGGCGAAGTCTTTTGTATATATCATCATTTCCTGGATTTCTAAATACTGGAATAGGTAATTCTTCTAAAACTGTTACTTGAGTAATTAAATTCTCATATTTCTTGTAATATGCTTCAACTTTGAAATCAACTTGTTTAAAGGAAGTGTTTTTATATCCAATGGTGTAATGAATTGCTTTTTCAGGTTCTAAGTCATTTAAATTTATAAATCTAGCTAAATTGAAAATATTATCTGGCTGAATCAATTTTTCAAATCCTGGGCTTTGATAAAAATATCCATACCCTAGACTCAAGATATTTGATGTAGTTATCGAATATAAAACACCTAATCTTGGAGAGATAAATCCTTTTGAAATCAATTCATTGTAATCGTAACGTAAGCCTAAATCGAAGGATAATTTATCATTAAAGAAACTTTGTCTTAATTGAGTAAAAGCTGCATATCTATTATAATTATCAGTAGTATTTACAGTATCTGCCAAAGCACCAATAAGTCTATTTGATTGTGCTAAACCAGTAAAGGTTTGTCTTCCTAAATCATTAAGCCCCAAATCGATGGCTAAATCATTCATCATATAATCAAGACTAATCCCAAAATCTAATTTAGTATTGGTTTTCTCATTAACTAAGTATGATTTAATTCCAGTTGACCATTTTGAAATTGAATAATTTTGATCATAATTGAAAATTAAAGAGTCATTTCCAGAAAAAATTGGATTTGGCGGTGGGCATGTTCCATCAGCAAAACAAATACGTGAAATGAGTCCATTTCCTGGAATAAATGCCCCATTTAAATCTGAAACACCAGAATTTGAATACAAATTAGAATATATCTTTAGAAATGATTGATTAGCTGTGTATAACCAAGAACCGCCAATTGCTAAATTATTCATTTTCACTTCGCCATTAAGCTCATCATCTTCAAAACCTTGAGAACCAAATTGATCTTGTCTCATAATCCAATCGGTTTTATCTTGACTATATATAATGTTAAAAGACAAACTTTGATTTTCTGTTGGTTTTAAAACCAATTTACTTTGCACATCATAATAAATTGGGAAAGCAAATAAATTTTGATTTATACGATTTGCTAAAGGATTAAATGATAAATCATAATTTGTTCTTCTTCCACTTATAATCCAAGATCCATTAAAAAACGGTAAACCACCTTCTAATGTAACACCTGAAAAAAGTAAATTTGTATTAACATTTCCAGTTATACCTTTATTAATATCACCATTTTTTGCACTAATACTTAACACTGACGATAGTCTATCACCATACATAGCTGGAAATGAGCCAGCATAAAAATCCATTGACTTAATCATTTCGGGATTTATCAAACTTCCAATTCCATTTGTTTGAAATGGACTGAATAACTCGATATCATCAATAATTATCAAATTTTGATCTGGACTTCCACCTCTAACAGCAAATTGTGAAGAATAATCACCAGAACCGCCTACGCCAGGCAATAAATTTATTAAACGTAAGATTTCCCCACCCGTACCTGCTTTTAACGATTGATCGTCAATTTGAATTCTGTTAACATTTTGACTCTCAAAGCTTTTATCTTTTTTACTTTTTACATAGACTTCGTCTAATTCAAATGTTTTAGGCTGTAAAGTAAACGTTAAAAATATATCACTTTTATATGTAGGTAGCGCATAAACACTTGCTATATAATTTAAATGCGAAATATATAAGCTGTCGTATGAAATGGTATCTAATTGAAATTCAAAAACACCATTTGTATCAGATATTGTTGTTTTATTTTTCCCTGTTTTATCATTATTAATTTTAACTAATGCACCAGCTATTTTAATTCCAGTGACTTTATCTTGTATCTCTCCTTTTAATATTTGTGAAGTAATCGTTTGTGCATAGCTTAATTCAAAAGAGCTGAGTTGAATTAGACATATAATTGCGAATACAACAATTTTCATAGTTTCTTGAATTTACTTCTATTTATTTCTTCTTATAAATACAGAAGCCCCTTAAAAGGGGCTTCTGATTAATAAATCGATATAAAACTTAGATTTATTTCATTTCGTTTTTGATAACTTTCAAGCTTTGAATAGGAGCTTTAGTTTGCGCAACTGTTTTACCTACTACACCACCGAATGTGTATAATTCTTCTTTAAGAACTAACAATTCTTTTGCTGGTACTGGCATTTGAGTAGGAGTTCCAGCTTGTAATCTGTTTGTTCTTCTCATGTCACATAGACCTGTAATCCAACCAGATAAGTACAATTCAGTTTGTCTTTCATAGAAAATTGCATCTAAGAATTGTTGAGTTGTACTGCTAGATGTTAAACCTGTTAGACCACCACGACCAACACGAGAATTATTGACCAAAGTAGCAGCTGTAGCTTTGTCTCCACCTGTAGTTCTTACTAAAGCTTCAGCACGTAATAAATCGTTTTCAGCTTTTAAGAAATAAGGCATTGCACCTTCCGCAGTTGTAAAGAAACTATGGTAAGAATAACGCTGGCTTTTATAGTTAGAGAACCAATAATATCCACGATCTGCTCTAAAAGGAACACTTGCTCCATCATAGAAGAAATCAAAATCGCCATTATCAGCTGCATCAGCAGTAACATCAACACGTTTATCACCTGTAGTGGCTGGAGGTAATGAATTTGTGTTATTTGGCCAAGGATATGGAGCTGTATTATCCCATCCCTTAACAATACGTTGGTCAACTCTAACCCAGTTTCCTAAGTTATGATACAAAACTGGGTAGGAGAACCAGAAGTTATCATCGCCAATTGGATTAAAATCAAAATCAATACCACTTGCAGTCAATGTAGCTACTGTTGCCCAGTTTACTGCATCGTTTTCTGCAGATGTTCTTGCAGACATAACATGTGTCCAAGCTGCAAAAGTATTTATTAATGCAGTAAACTGTGCTTTTGATAAAGATAAGCCATTAAAACGATCCATTGTCATTGCAGCTGGAGCTGTTGATAATGTTGTTTTTGCAAGATCAAATTTTGCAAGAGCTGCAGTAGTTACTTCTTGGTAAGTACTAAAATTTAAATTAGCTAAGTCACTTTTTTCATCAACTATAAAAGCTTTATCAAAATAGATAGCTAAGTTTGCTAATGAAATGGCTTGTAAGAATTGTGCTTCAGCAGTTACAAATTTGGTAAAATCTGCATCAGAAACACCAGCTACGTTTGATTTTAATACTGTTCCAGCATCAATTAATTTTAAAACATCATTTGCTTGAGTTAATGATGAATAAAAACCATACCAAGGATCTTCACTAATTGCTTTCGTATCACCAGAGGCTGTAGGCGTGTTATCATATGCTAAACGTGGTTCATTACCACGGTTTCTCATATCAAAATTACCCCCAGAACAGGAATAATAATCTGATCCCATCATTACACCTTGTACATAGGTATTTTGGGTAGCTTGCCACCATTGTAATGCACCAGTATCAATTAAGCTTACTATATCATCCGAAGAAGCTAATACATCACTAGCTTTCGGAGAATTTTCGTTGTCAACTGCTAAATCAGCACAACTAACTAGCATGATGCCAGAAATGAGCACCGCAGCTATTGTTTTATTTATAAGATTAAATCTTTTCATATATGTTTTAACTCCGAGTTAATTAAAATGTGAATTCGATTGTTCCAGAGAACGTTCTGAAATTTGGATAACCGTATCCATCAATTTTGAAGTTAGTAGCATCACCGTCAATACCGGCAACCTCTGGATCGTACCCAGAATAGTTTGTCCAAGTAAACAAGTTTCTACCTACTAAACCTACACGAATGCTTTGGAATACATTACCAAGCCCAATTGAACTTAATACTTTTCCACTAGCACGGTAGCTAATGTTTAATTCACGCAATTTTAAATAAGAACCGTCTTCAACAAAGTACTCACTTGCGTTATTTGTGTTATAGAATGCAGTATAATAATTTGCGGCTTTTTTATCAGCAGCTGCTTTACCAGACTGATCCATATCAGCATGTCTTAATTCACGATATAACCATTGACGGCTTTGATTGTAAATTTGACCACCTTGTTGACCATCAAATAAAACATAAAGCATAAAACCTTTAAAGTTCATTGTTGAAGAGAACGCATAGTTAAAATCTGGATTGATATCCATGATTTCAAATACTTGATTACCTTCAGCATCTATGTATCTAAATGGAGATTCGTCAGCTGTACCTTGGGTTCCTTTTAAGATTAAATAACCTTCACTATTTACTTCAAAATCAGCAACCGTTTTATCTTCATGTCCTGGAACGTTTGTCACGAGACCAGCAGCATCTGTCACTAAATCACCTGTGCTTTTCATGAATTTGTTACCTTGAGCAACACCGAATTTCTTACCAGCTTCAACAAAGAATATTCCAGCACTTTGTGTACTTGGACCAGTAAAGAAAGCAGGAACATTCAATTGAGTAACTTCTTGAGTTGACTTATCAATATTAAAAGTTAGATTCCAAGTAAAGTCTTTTGAATTAACAACTTGAGCAGTTAAGCTAGCTTCTAAGGTACTTGTTTCTAAGGTACCTGCATTTTGCCATTGAGCACTAAACCCACCAGCTGCTGCAGACAATGGTACAGCAAGAATTTGATCTTTTACACTTGTTACAGCATATGCAAACTCTCCAGAGAAACGATCTAAGAACTCAATATTTAAACCATATTCTGTTTCTGTAGCAAGAGCTGGTTTTAACAACGCATTACCTAAGGTGTTTTTAAATGCCGCGCCACCACTTAAATCATAAGTTTCATATTGAGCAGTAAATCCAGGGCGTAGACCTGCAGTACCAATAGACGCTCTTAATTTAATTTCGTTTATTCCATCAATTTTGATGTCTTCTGATAAACGATAAGCTGAAGAAACACGATAATAATTAGTATAACGATTGTCTTCTCCAAATAAGGATGAACCATCACGACGAATTAAGAAGTCAATAATGTAACGATCTTTGTAATCCATCATGGCAGTGAAGAAAATGTTTTCAGAAATTACATTTGAGCTGAAATCACTTAATACTTTGTTACCAGTTGATGTTAATGCGTTAAATGTATTAACACCACCAACACCTAAATTGTTACCAGTTGCTGAAAAAGAGCTATAATCTGAAGCCTCGTACCAATAACTTGCTTTAGCACGAATCGTCAATTCATCAAAACGCTTATCATAACCTGCTGTTAACTGTGCGTTTGAAGAAATGTTAGTGTACGTTGATCTTTGAAGACTACCTACACCTGGAACTGGATCATTAAAACCATCGTTTGACAAATAACCTTTTGGTGTATAGTTACTAAATAAATTGTTTTCTTTATCAAAGTTATATTGAGCTTCAAGTAGAACACCATCTAGAGGACGATATCTAAGAACAGCACCACCAAGAATACGAGTACGAGTTCTTTTTCTCTCTTGATTATTAATCTGATACAATGGATTGTCTTCAATGATGTACGGATCAGCATTAATTTTGTATTTGCTACCATCTGGATTTGTTCCATATAGATCAGTATTTGGCTGTAAGAACAAAGCACCCCAGAAAGGAGAACCAGGACCTTCAGGTAATACATCATTTTTGGATTGACCATACATTGTACTTACGCTAAAGTCTAAACCTTTCATAAGTTCTTGGTCAAAGTTTAAACGAACGTTTTGTCTGTTAAAACCAGATGAACCGTTAACAACACCACTTTGATTTGTGTTAGAGAAAGATAAACTCAAATTTGATTTACCAGAGTTTCTTTGTACAGAAACATAGTTGACCATAAAGTCACCTGGATCAAAAACTTGCTCTTGAAGATTATTGATTACACCATATTTGTTATCAACAATTCCATCTAGTTTTGCAACTCTACCAAAGTCAGTATTGTTTACCAAATAACTACCAGTTGGATCTAATGAATATTGATCTGCACCACTTCCAACTGACAATGCTGCATCTACAGCTTTTAATTCAGTTTCGTTTTTTGCATAGAAGTGAGCTTCAGCTAAATCAATTGGTTTTTGAATAGATGATCTACCATACTCATTTCTTACAGTTATTAATGTACTACCAGAGGCCAAAGTTTTACCACGTTTAGTAATAATCTGAACTACACCATTAGCCGCTCTAGAACCATATAATGAAGCAGCTGAAGCACCTTTTACAACCTCAATAGTTGCAATATCGTCAGAGTTAACATCAGCTAATGTTCCTTCAAGAATTACACCATCAACAATGATTAATGGAGCTTGAGAGCCAGTTAAGCTTGTAGATCCTCTAAGACGAATTGAAGGGGCAGAACCTGGAGTACCACCAGCATTAACTACGCGTACACCTGCAACTTTACCTTGTAGTGAACCAGCAGCATCAGTAGCAGGCACCATTTCTAATTGCTCTTGATCGACTTTACCTACTGTAAAGGCTAATTTTTTTCTTGGAGTACCAGATGCAACACCAGTTACAACTACTTCGTCTAATCCTAGAAAGTCAGGAGCCATAGTAATGTCAAATACCATGTCGGAACTTCCTACTGTAATATTTGCAACAAATTGTTTATAGCCTACGTAACTACCAATCATGGAGTAATTACCTGGAGCGACATTTGTTATTTCATAATTACCGTTGATATCAGCACTTGCACCGATTTTCAACTCATTTATATATACGTTTGCTCCTGGGAGTTCTTCTCCAGAAGCTGCATCTGTTACTTTACCTGTAATCTTAACTTGCGCGAAAAGACTCATTGGTATTACTAACAAAGCTAAAAAGTTAATGAAGAGTAACTTTTTGACCATAGATAACCTCTTAATTGTTATTGTTATTTTTTATGAAGTTTTGTGACGGGGTCATATCAAAATTAATTTCATAAACTCACACACGTACAACTATCATGATTTTGAACACAATAATTGCTAGCTTCACATTTAACGAATATAATTAAAAAGCTTTTTTATACCAAAATATTTTAAGTGGCAAACTAATTTTAAGATCCAAAAAACGCTTCCAAACATTAAGTTTTTAGTAAAAAAATGCTCTTTGTATAATAAAATCAGCCTATATTTATTAATTTAATTTATTGCAACTATAATAATTTCTTATATATCTCATATTATCTTAAATAATCACCTTGTTTTTATTGAAATTAGGTTCATCAAGTCACGATTTTGAATTATTACTGGTATTTTTTGCTGAGCTTTTAAATTATTTTTCATAAATATCTTTTGTAGGGCAATAAAAGAATGATTTATAACTAAAATTTCCCCTAGAGCCGCACTTTCTCTCCTAATTGCATAGTGTCTATTTCTGCTTATCAATTGTTTATCAATTAATTTTGACAAATTTTCAATCTTAAGCGTATTAGAATCAGTCAATATTAAACCCAATCTGTTAACTCCATCAACACTTAAAGGACCAATTGTTACTGTTTTCGTTAGAACATGTAGTGATTTTAAAATACCTTGAATTTCATCTATTGTAACTGCCTCTCCAAAATAATCGCTCATCGTTTGAGTTCTTCCAATTATTTTTATTCGGTATTCATTATTAAATGTAACTAAGTCTTTTAATGGATATCTCCATAATCCTGTATTTGTACTGAGCCGTATTGAATACTCCCTATTCACTTGAATTCTTTTTAAGTCAACAATATCACGTGTGTTTAAGCATTCAAATTCATAAAAAATGTGTTGATTCAGATCTAGATTAAACCAATCTGGCCGATTTAGTTCACTTAATCCAATATAGCCTTCACTAGCTCCATACATTTCAAGATAATTGCAATTTAAACCTTGTGTTAATTCGTCGAATTGTGGTTTATAATGAGATAAAGCCACTCCGCCAGATAAAATCACTTTTAAGTTAGGCCATAATTTTTTGATTTCTTTTCCAGATTTAACTATCGATTCTTTCAAAAATTCTAAAATCCATGTTGGGGCACCCGTAATTAAGCGAATATCTGCTTTTTGTGCTATTCCCAATAAGAGTTCAAATTTGTCTTTCCAACTAAGTTTAATGGATTCTTTAAGAGGATAAACTTGAAAGTAATCGATCCAATTTGAGGAATTATCCGCTGTTAATGCGCTTATTTCTCCAATTTTATAGCTGAAATCATTTGTCTGAATAATTTCCAAACTTCCTGGCATTGACAGTACTTTTCCACCAAAAACACTCCAATTTTCAGTTTTCGACATGAGTTTTTTTATTACTGAAATTTGATAAGCTTTATCGTCTTTTAGTCTATCATCGGTAATTGGGATATGTTTACCTGCACCACTTGTGCCAGATGAAACGGCAAAGTTTTTAATAATCCCTGGCCAAAGTTGATTTTCAATTCCCTTTTTTGCTTCATTTATATACGGAAGATGACTTTCAAACGATTGAGGAGGAACTAGCGTCTGAAATTCTTTTATTGATTTAATTGATGAAAAATGATTGGCTTTACCAAATGCCGTATTCTCTGCTTTTTTTAACAGTTGTAGGAGTATTTTTTCTTGATTTCCGGCATTTTTGATCATATTCACCATGTTTTCACTATTCAATCAAAATACTGATTTACTATGTTTCTTGTAAATAAATGAACATTTTTTACACACCGAAAGATTTGGAGTTTGTTTATTTATTGAGATGTTAGATGCTAGTTGACTTCAACAATAAAAACATATTTACTTACTCAACTTTCGGACTTCGTTTCTATAAAAAAGGCAGCGGTTTTCGCAAAGAAACGGTCATCCCGTGCACTGACACGGGATCTCTGTCCAATATCATTTTACGCAACAATCACTTTTTCTTTGAATAGATTGGTTCTTAGGCTGAGATGCTGGGTCGAAGCCCAGCATGACCAAATAACATCTATGAACTAAGCTCATTATGATGTGAATAAGCTCTTGTTTTCATTAATTATGCTACATAAAACCGTTAACAAAATAATTCACTTTACAAAATGTCAAAGTCCGAAAGTTGAGTTACTTACTGAATAACTAAAACAATCCAATACTTAGCTCTTTCGATTAGTAGAAATCACGTTTAACTTTTCCGAAATTGATTTTTTAACAGAGGATAAAAGCTTAAAAACCTATTCGCTTCAAAGAACTTTCAAGTATTTCAGCTAAAAATTTAATATAAGTCTTTGATTCCAATTCAGCTAAAACGGCAAATGTATTATCTATTGCAAAGGTTGGTAGCGGATTTATC
>CAZNTR010000036.1:0-25572 GCA_964575925.1 uncultured Chitinophagales bacterium | reverse complement strand
TTAACAAGTTGCTCTCTTCTAAATTGAAAAAATCCCATTTTAATCTAATCTAAAAATTCAAATTATTGTGAAAATCTATGTTTTTGTTGAGCTTCTGAGTAAGATGAGCTCTTTTTTTCCAATCAAATTTACGGCACTCTTATTCAATAACTTGAACCCAAAATTTTATAACTGTGATAGATTTCTTCTAATGAAGAGAACTGGGAATTCAGCAATCTTTCTTTAATTCAGTAAAAAGAAGAGGAATCATTCAAATCCAAAGCATTTGTTTTTATTCATGAGTGAAATAGAAGTAAGCTTAGTTAGGAATAGGAGTTTAGTATATTATGAGTCAATGTTCTTTGGCTTTCCCGCCGATTCAATGGCTTATTTTTTGTGTTAAGTATCTGAGCAGAGGTAGAACTGTATATCGTCCGCAGTGTTCAGAAGTAACGCGTCCAATTCCAAAAGACTCGAGATGATGTTCTTTTCGGTGTGCTGCTAATTTTGAGTTGTAGCCTAATTCTTCTAGTCTCATTGTTGATTGTGATTGTTTGAATAAGTGAGCCCTTTGCGAAATCTAGCTCTAAATGTTACTATTAATTTTATCTCAAGATCATTTTTTAATCTAATCGACTTTTAATATCCATTTTCTGATGGAGAATTCTAACGATTTCTACCATTTCATTTTCGACTTTTCTATAAAATATTAGATGTGATTTTATTTTCGAGACTCGATAATCTTTTCGAGTTTGTTCTGCGGATTTCCCAATCAGATAATGATCCGCAATAAATTCAATTTCTTCTATTATTAAATTGTAATATCTGTCAGCTTGCTCTTTAGACCATTTGTTAAACGTATAAACCCAAATATCGTTTAAGTCTTCAATAGCTTGTTTACTTATTCGGTATTTGTTTATACTCATAAGTGTTTGCGATGCAAATCATTTAAATTTTGTTTTGGGTCAAAATTTTCAATAAATCCGCTTTTTTCGCCTACTTCAAGAGCTTTAATCAACTCTCTTTCTTTCATTTCTTCCCGTTCTAACAATCGCAATGCTGTACGAATGACTTCACTTACAGAACTATATCTGCCAGATTGAACTTCGACTTTGATAAAATCCTCAAAATAATTTCCGAGTGATATTGAAGTATTTTTTTCCATTTGAGTTTATTTTCTTTGTAAAATACCAATTCTTGGTAATCGTGGCAAATTTTCTGTAAAGGTTTTTGGCTTATTGATTAAATGAATTCCAATTTATTTTTTTTAGTTATAGTCTTAATTAGCCCAAAGTGTTGTACCAAAATTAGCCTAGCATGTCGTGCGTAAATTAGCCTACCTTGTCAAAATTCTGAAAATATTCTTTAATTTTAAATTTTCTAAATTTCATATTCTAACATTCTTAAACTAAGTTTGTAACTATAAATTTTTTCAGGTTCAAAGTTTAATCTTCTGAAAGCTCTTCAAATTCTTTTCTTTTTTCATCCATCCACTGCATCATTGCATCAGGTGTTTTCATCATCTTTTGCATTGCACTCATTGCTTCGAGATGTGCTTTGTCGCCTTGCTGAAACATTTCCATTCCGTGTTTTTTACTCAATTGTCAAAAGTTCGACATAATGAGACCATATCAATTTACCAGACAGCGTCTGGCAAATTGGATAATATTGATATAATAACCTCATGTACTGAAGGTTACTACGACTAAATCCTTGCCCATGATTGTATGTTAAATCTTTTGCTAAATTTATTAATAGTTGCTTTCCATACTCAGCTTTTAATTTACCACCCTGCTCAAATTCAATAATTTCTCTTCCGATTTGCCAATAAACGTGAAGCATTTCATTGTTTATTGCCGAAATAAACTTTGTCTTTGCTGAATTTAAAGCTTAATTACCCAATCTATCATTTTCCCAACAAAAATGGCTATCATAAAAAAGCTTAGCATTCCTAATAAATAGGCAAAAAGTGCTTTAACATAGCTGCTCAGTTTTTTCTTGTCAAAAAATTGACCTAGCGCAAAGGTTGTATAAATAAATGCAACTATTGCCCCGAATTGTAATAATTTGATATGTGTAAAACCTTGAGCAATTCCAACTACGGAATAAATTAACATCCCGATTCCCATCACAAAGCAAAATGATAATTTCAAAAATGTTATAATTATATTTTCTGAAAAACAGTTTTAACCAAAATGCAATAAAAACCGCCATAATACTATTTGAATACCCATAATTCTCTTGTATCCAGGTTAAAATTGTTCGTGTCGCAGATTCAATTTCACCAGAATAAGTTACATAACCGTCTTCAAAATGAATGAGATTTTTTAAAACGGTATAAATTAAGGATGTGATTAATAAGAATACTACAAGCTTAACTAATCGGTTTCTATTTTCAGTTAAAAATTCCTTTATGTTTTTACCCGGATTGATGATTAATTCTCTTATTGTAAACAAAAAACCATGTTCAAAATTCATCACATTCCGAAATTCTTGAAAAATATAGTGCCCATCAATACGCCGTAAAACGATGGGATGACCACAATTAGGGCAATAATTCTGATTTACTTCTGCCTTACAATTCTTACAGTTCATTAATTTTTGGTTTTTTGAAATGGTTGAAATAATTCATAAAGAGTCCATTTTATACTAAAAGATGATGAATCATGAAGACTTTTCATCACTAGGCTGAGATTCTGGGTCAAGCTTCGAATCTCGTGATTTTCTACCTTTAAGTTCACGAAAAAAACCTAGTTTTTTATTGCACTTTCAAACGCTTCACTTCCGCCTACTATTGGCAAGCTGAGTTTTGTAGCATCCAAATCGATGGTTAATTCTGTGCCTGGTTTGGGCCAAAGTGTGTATTCTTTATCACTTGAAAAGATCATTAACCCAATTTGTTGACCTTTGGGAATGATTTGATCATCAGGCATTAAATCAAACGAAACAGTATAAAATTTTCCTTTTTTTAGCGGCTCACTTTTTCTTATCGATTTATAGTTTTGTGGATCGGCCCAACCGCGTGTGATAATATTATCTGTGATCTTTGCTTTTCGTCCTTCAGTCCAAGGCAGCGAAACTAACCAAACCGATAGATTTGCTGCAGGTTTGCTGCTTGCTAAAGTAATGGTAACTTTTGCAATTCCTGAGATATGAACATCTTCCGATAATGTTGGACTTAGATACATTAATCGGTGATTCGTAATTTCAGCTTGAGCCAATGCTGAACCTGCGAAAGAATAATTATCTACTAAGGTTTCTTTTCCTTGTTTTTTAGTGGGCTCGGTAGTTAAACTTCCTCTTTCTGGAGCACCGGATTTTAGATAAAGTGTTACATCAGATGCATCTGGATTTGGATAATCTTTGTATGGGGTTGGATCTTCTGGTTTATCATTTTCACGCACAATCCATGCTTTTGCATCGTTTTCAACTCCGTTATCTACTTTGTGTAAATAATGCGAGAACCATCTGTTCATCATTTTCATTGGCGGTGGACCACCATGTCCAAATTGGTGATAATAAATTTGAATGGGCAAGCCTTTGGCTTTTGCTGCCGCATAAATTCTGTAACTATGTTCTGGCATCACATTCCAATCGTTAAATCCATGCGACATCAATAAAGCGGCTTTCATGGGTTTCATATCATTTAGGTAATCGCGTCCTGCCCAGAAATCATTATAATCGCCTGAAATTCTGTCCATTCCATTTTTCATTTCGATGTCTCTAACGGTAGCATTGTTATGAGCACGTTTTGATTCATCACCACTGTGAATAAAATCGTAAAGCACATCAATATCTTCGCCTAAATATCCGCCCGGAGATCTTACTAAACCGTTTGATCGGTAATAATGATAATAGGATGTATTTGGAGCGATTGGGATAATAGCTTCGAGTCCATCTACTCCTGTGGTTGCAGCTGCCAATGGTATAGTGCCATTATATGACGTTCCAGTCATACCGACTTTACCTGTTGACCAAAACGCTTCGACTTTTTCATTTCCATCTATTTCTGTGTAACCAGGTCTTCTTCCGCACAACCAGTCTATGACTGCTTTAGGAGCTAAGGATTCATTATCACCACCAACAGTTGGTGAGCCTTGCGATAAACCTGTTCCAGGTGATGATGAGTGAACCACAATATATCCTTTCGGAACCCAAGTTTTAATTTGTGAATTTGAAATGATAGGTCTTTCGCCTTTTCGAATGACTTCTACATGAACACGTTCTTTCGCAGTTGCACCAAGTTCATGCTTAACATCCCAAAATAAACCATCAACATCTGCGGCAACACCAGCAAAATAGGGGCTAGATTCATAGACAACAGGCAATTTGAGTCCTTCAGTATCTGTTTGATAAGGACGAGTTACAGCCACATGCATTCTATCTAATTTGCCATCACCATCGGTATCAAAATCGGTTTCAACCCAAAGATCATGTCTAATCCACTTTTCGGGATCTTCAAATGCTGGAACAATTTGAGCTTCTCCATTTTCAAAAACTGGAACAGCTTTTTCAGTTTGTTGGGCATTTATTGAGCTTAAAGGTGTGATTAGAATGAAAAATAGAAAGCTTAATTTGATTAGTTTTTTCATATTGCCTTTTTGGTTTCGGTTTTAGGAATACTTTTTCGACACATTAAGTGCCAATATTGTTTTGAATTCAGACTTAAATTCACCTAATTAAATTCTATTTTAGTCCAAATTATTCTGGATTAAAGAAAAGGAATTTAAATGCTGATACTATTAAGGGCTTATCTCGTCAGAATGTATCAATTTTATCGTTAAATTTTTCAATAAGATCATTAATACCCTGAGTTCGGGATAAGAAATTAAAATAAAAGACAAGTAAAAATAAATTTCGTCATTCTGGGCTTGACACAAAATCTCGGACTAATTTGGGCTTAAATTCGAGATTCCACTACGAAGCCACATGCAGTTCTTCATTGTTTATTCTGGGTTTTTATTAAAATTATTGTAATAAACCTTATCCCGAACTCAGGTTAATACCAATTTCTAAACTCTGCACAATAATCTCAAGCGACCTATTTTGCCTGACTCATTTTGGGTTCTAAAACATGTGTAATTCCCCAATTGCTCATTTCACTGAATAATGATCTTAAGCTTTCGCCTTTATCGGTGAGCGTGTAGATTACTTTAGGTGGCACTTCTGCAAAGACTTCACGGTGAAGTAAACCGTCCATTTCTAATTCTCTCAATTGCATCGTCATCATTCTTTGTAATTGCCCAAAGCGATTTACATCTACTGAAATAAAATATAAAATGAGTGGTTTCCATTTTCCACCAATCAGTTTTAGGGTGGCACTAACGGGACAGCCACCATACTTTTTTATGTTTTCGACCATATTATCGAAGCGTTCTGAATTTATTTCAATTTTTTCCATTTGTTAACGTATTTGTATTCAATAATAGTAACTAAAAAGTAACTAATAGCTATTTATGTAACTACTTGTAATAATTGCGATTAGTATGGAAATTTGCACTTAATTATCAACAAATCAAAACTTTTATGAACAAATTAATAGTTATTAGTCTTTTCGGAATTGTGGCATTAGCCTGTTCACCTATCAAAAAATCTTTGGTTGAGAAAAAAGATCAACCTGTTACTGAAATTGCGATCCGCTTGGTTAAGGATGGCAAAATTGATGCTTTTAAAGAAACCCGTAAAAACTTTATCACCGTTCTTAAAGAACAAAAAGGAGTTCTTGCCGACAGAGAATTTCAATCCTTTTATGCCATGCCAAAAGCTGATGAAAGAGATGTTTATATTGGAATGACCGATTATGAAACCTATAAAACTGTTGGCAAGATTCAAGGCAAATTCGGTATAGTAAGCAAGTTTTTGAAATTCAAAAAGAATATGGACTTAAAGGCTTATGTTTTTGTTCAACAATCGGAAGGGCCAACATTCAATCTTAAAACCTTGGCTTCTGAAGATGGCGAAATTCTCGAAGTCGGTGTCAGAAAAGTAAAACCTGGAATGGAAAAAGAGTTCAACGAATACCGTAAAGAGTTTGTGAAACTATTGAGTTCTTATGATAGTGTTAAAGAAAGCTATGAGTTTAACGTTGTTGGCGGAAATGACATTGAAGGGCTTTCGGCTGGAATGACTGTTTATGAAAGTAAAGAAGCGTTCATGAAATTGGCACAACCCATTATGAAAGAAGATATCACTCAAAAGTATTTCAGCACGTTCGAAATTGTTGCTTCTCAATTTGCGTTTTCTACTACAAATCAATAATGCGATAGGAAATAAAAAATATTTCCCAATGTTTTGAAAAATGTACGCTTATCTTGAGTGTATTGACCTGAGTTCTGGATAAGATTTACGCAATTTTTTATGATGGTTTTTCTAATTCTTTCTTATCCCGAACTCAGGTTACCAACAAATTCAGCTTAAAACATTGCTTAACTCAAGTTTTGGAATATCGATGTTAATTTTAATGGATTTACAGGCTTTACTAAATAGTCTATGCAACCAGCATTAAAACAGGCTTCTTTATCTTCAGGCATAGCAAAGGCGCTTTGCATAATGATTTTTGCATTTGGATTAATTTTCAAGATTTCACCGATTGCATCACGGCCATTCATTATTGGCATTCTGATATCGAGTAAGACAACATCAATTTCTTTATGCTTTTTGTACAACTCAATTGCTTCAAATCCATTAGATGCAATAATTACGTTCGCACCTGTATCTTTATATACTTCTTTATAATAAAATTGAACTGAAGATTCGTCATCAGCAACTAATATTGTTTTCCCATTTAAATCAAAATTCGTTATTTCATTTGGTACTTCATCCGACCTATTATCTTGACCATTTTTATAAGGAATTGTAAACGTGAATCTACTACCTTTTTCCAATTCAGAAACCACTGAAATTTCACCACCTAGCAACTCAACTAATCCTTTACAAATAGCTAAACCCAAACCTGTACCGCTATTTACAGCTTCTTTGTTTAAGTGTAGCTGTTTAAATCTTTCAAAGATTTCATCAAGTTTTTCCATTTGCATTCCAATGCCGGTATCTTCTACAAAAAATTGAACCTCATTGTCTTTCACATCAAAACCATATGTTATTGATCCTCTTTGCGTAAACTTAAGTGCATTTCCAATTAAATTCGTTAACACTTGAATGACTCTAAGTTCATCTGTTTTTACCATTAAATTCTCGTATTCTGATGGTACAATAGATTTGATTTCGATGTTATTTTCACCTCGAGAAAATTTAATTTGATTGAAATTGACCTCTAAACTTCGAATCATTTTACCGATGTTACAATCAGATAAGGTAACTTTTAGCTTACCTGATTCTATTTTGGCAACATCTATTATATCGTCAATTATGTTTAGGAGTTGTTTTGCATTTCCATCAATAATTTTTAAATAAGTATTCTGTTGCTCTTTCGTTAAGTCACTTATTCTGAGAAGTTCAGAAAACCCTAAAACCGCATTCATTGGTGTTCTAATTTCATGACTCATGTTTGCAAGAAAATAATTTTTTTGCAGATTTGCCTCTATAGCTATTTGCTTTGCTGCTCTGAGTTCATCTTCAATATTTTTTCTATCTGTTATATCTTGAGCAGCACCTCTTGTTGCAATAATGTTCCCATCATTATCTTTTAAAGCTTCGCCTTGTACCCAAAGCCAGCCTTTTTTTTTCTCTGAATTAATGAGTTCCAATTCTAAATTATAGGGTGTTCCTTCAAACTTAACTTTGTCAATAGCAACTGAGAGAATTTCCCAACTTTCTTTTGTGAATAATTTGTAATGTTCAGCAAAAGGCGGTGGCGGTTGGCTCGAATCAAACCCATAAATTCGATAGAGTTCAGGCGACCACGTTACATCTTTTGTCTCTAAATCTAAATACCAGGAACCAACCTTTGTAATTCCTTGAATTCTTTTTAATTCTTTTTCTCGTTCTTCAACAAGACGTTGGTTTTTTTTCAGCTCTGTAATGTCAGCGAAAGTTGCAGCGAATTCACCCATATTTGGGGAAAACACATGCACATAATAATGCTTATAGTCCTTAGTAGTTTGATATTCTAAAAATTGATCCTCTCCCGTTAAAGCAGACTTCCCGAATACACTTAACCAATCAATATTATTATATGATAAATTCTCGAAAAATTGTGAAGCTTTTTTACTTCTCAATTCATCCATTTTTATACCAATTTGTTTTTCATAAGCTGGATTTACATCAATGTATTCCCAATCGACTACATTATTAGAAGAGTCTGTTATTATTTTTGCGTGAACGAAACCTTCGTTCAAGTTTTCAAAAAGCTTATGATATTTTGTTTCCGTAATAGCAAGCTCATTTTTAGTAGTCTTTAGCTGATTTATATTGTCTAAAGTAATTACAACTCCATCAATTTTTTTGTCAGATGTTATAAATGGGCTTATTCTGTTTAAGTAAAAATTACCTTGAATATCTACTACTTCTTTTTCAATAGTAACTAATTTGTCTAATACTTTTTGAGCATCAGCAATAATGGAATTCCGATTTTTATCAGAAAAATTTGAAGTAAAACTTGAAATTGCTCGACCATAATCAACCTCATTTAAATTAAATAGTGCCTCAAATTTCGGAGTAAATTTTCTGATTTTTAAATCAGTATCTAAGAAAATTGTTGCAATTTCCGTGTTATTTAAGAGATTCGTAATATCATTATTTAGCTGTGTTAACTCTTTATTTTTATCCTGCATCTCAGAATTAACCGTATACAATTCCTCGTTTACCGATTGTAATTCTTCATTTGTACTTTGCAACTCTTCATTAGAAGCCATTAACTCTTCATTCGAAGATTGTAATTCTTCATTACTCGTTTCTAATTCTTCAATTGCGTTTTGTAATTCGAGTTTTGCAGACTTTAATTCGAACTCAAGATCTTCAATTCTGTGGTAATAATCTTCATTCTCAACCACACTTATCTCAGAAGTAGGAATTTCTTCTATTCTATCATCACTAAATTGAATTAAATAAACATTTTCTTGATTTCCAATAGAACCAACTTTATGAAATGTTAAATCAAATTTATACCGTTCATTCTCTGTCTTTTTTTCAATATTTTTTATCAGTACATCTGTTTTTTTCTGATTAACCTGCCGAATTCCGTTTCTAATAATTGATCCAATTTCTACATCAAGCATTTTTAGTAGATTCGACTGAAACATCCCTTCACCAATTGAAATTTTCTTGCCTGCATCTCCTACTATAAAAAGAAGGTTAAAATCCGCATCTATAAATATGGAAGATGGACTATTTCTTTTACTTAAATAACGATAAAAAATATATTCAGGATGCTCTTTTAATTTGTATTCAGACCTCTTAATGGTATTAAGTGTACTAGGATAATTATGCATCGACTGACTAGAATACTCTCTTTGACTTGAGGGTACTACGGTATTAGTAATATTCTGAAAAAACCTCCATTTAATATCAATAGTCTTATAAAACTTTGCGAAATCTCCCAATGTTTCACTACTTCCCAAAAAGAGAAATCCATATTTATTCAAAGAAAATTGAAACGCAGACATTACTTTTCTTTGAATTTTATTATCTAAATAAATTAATAAATTTCTACACGAAATTAAATCTAATCGTATAAATGGAGGATCTTTAATCAAATTATGATTCGAGAACACTATTTTCTCACGAATTCTATTTATGACCTGTAATTTTTCTCCAACTTTTACGAAATATTGATCTAAATAATATTTTTCTATTTCATTAATAATGTTAATATGATAACTGCCACTACTAGCAATTGTAAGGCCTCTTGGGTCAATGTCAGTGGCAAAAATTTTAAATTCTATACCTAACTTTTCACTTCTAATATAATCATCGAATAGAATTGCTATTGAATATACTTCTTCACCCGTTGAGCAACCTGGAACCCAAATTCGAATCGTTTCATTGTTTTTTTTAGACTTACAAATGGAAGGAATTGTTTGCTCTTTTAAAATCTTGAATGCATCTGCGTCTCTAAAAAATCGGGTTACACCAATTAAAAAATCATCTCTTAATATTTTCTTTTCTTCACTATTTGAACTTAATAGTTGAGCATATTCTTCAAGATTATTTAAATTTTTAATACTTATTCTCTTTTCAAGTCTTCTTATGAGTGTGTTTTGTTTGTACTCCCTAAAATCAATACCCGAAAAGTTATAAACCTCTAAAAGAATGTTATTAAATGTTGAATCTTTATTAACACTAACATTAGATTCATTCACAAAAAGTGGCTTATTGGTTGGAATTTTAGTAAGAATTTCAGCTATTTCAGCTGGTGGTAAGATAAAATCGACCAAAGTTGTAGCGATTGCGGAATTTGGCATTCCATCGAATTGTGCACTTGTTGGTTCTTGAACAATAATCGTTCCGCCACCTTCTTTTATGGTACGAATTCCTCTTGATCCATCAGAACCTGTGCCAGAGAAAATTACACCAACAGCTTTATCAAGGTGCTCTTCCCCTAAAGTGTGAAAGAAAATATCTATTGGCAGATTTAAATTGTGTTTTGGACCTTTATCAAGCAAATAGAGTTCGAAATCTTTAATATGAAGATTCTTATTACGAGGATTTAAATAAATACAATTTGGCTGAATTTTTTGTTTGTCTTCTGCTGTAAAAATCGGCATTTCCGTATGCTTAGCTAGCAATTCGGGCATCAGACTTTTAAAATCAGGTGATAGATGCTGAATTATGACAAAGGCCATTCCTGTATCTGAAGGAATTTTATCAAATAACTGCTGAATTGCATCTAAACCACCTGCGGAAGCTCCAATTCCAACTACATATAGCGGTTTTTCCAAAATAGTATTCATTGTTAAAAAAAATTAAAAATCATTGAACCTAAATTATCCATTGCAAATTAATTAACGTTTGTGTCCATCCCGAAAAGTCGATTCTGTCGGTTCACTCCCTTCCAAATACTAAGAATTCGATGAATATTTAGAAAAAAACAACTTTTCGTAGTTCACTTACGCTTATATTTTTCTTCAAATTGAAAACGCTACGTTCAATTGCATACACATTAATTTAAAGATAACTATTTTTTTTTAATTATATTTTTACACTAACTGAGCTATAATCTCATATCCTAATAAAAGTTTTGAGAATTTTATGTTAGCTAAGTATTATAATTTACAGCCTTTAAATACAGTTGTGTTTAGAAATGATTAGTTGAACCTTTGTGATAAATTAGCTTATGTTGATTAATATTCTGAATAGTTTGACTCAAATTTGGACTTTCACATTTTGTAAAGTGACTGATTTTGTTAACGATTTAAGTGGCAAAATTAATGAAAACAGGAGCTAGTTCGCAACCTATTGAGCTTAGTTCATATTTATTATTTGGTCATGTTGGGCTCGACCCAACATCCCTTCCTAATGACATTAGTGAAAGATGATTACGAATTTTGTAAAATTCAGTCACACTTATTTCTTAAATCGATAATGCCCAATCATTTCAAACTCAAACAAACAATCTTCTAAGTAATTCCCACCCTTTACTTTAGATTTTTCTCTATTTTCCTCTTAAATTCACAAGTTTTGTTTTCATGCGTCTTTATTTTGCCGAACTTTTATTACTTATTGGACTTTTTCAAACGAGTTCGGCACAAACGGTTTCAAAACCAGCTATCTCTGTTGGTCATATCGATGCAATCAAAGATCTAGAACTCATTTTTGATAAAAACTACTTGGTTAGTTCTGGATTTGACAAGACTGTCAAGTTTTGGCACACCGAAAGCGGGACGCTAATTCGAACCATAGCTTTTGAGAAAGAAATCAATGAGCTGTCGTTTTCAAGGAATCATGAACTATTACTTGTCTCGAGTGATTCTCTTTATTTATTTCACACACGAAGTGCTAAAAAAATTAAATCGTTTTCTGTTTCTGATGAAAAATTCACCTCTTCACTATTTTCTAACGATTCAACCAAAATTTTTAGTAGTCATTTAGATGGAATTATTCGTGTTTGGAATGTAGAATCAGGTGAAATTGAAACGACATTCCCAATTGGAATACCACTAAAAAAACTGGCGCTTTCGCCAAACGATAGTTTGCTTATCTGCTTGGGATATAATGAAACAGAACTTTTTGGATTAAATTCATCTTCAGGAAAACCTGCTTGGGAAAAAGAAATTGTCGCTTCTACTTTTAATGATGTTCGATTTTCAGAAAATGGAGACTTTTTCTTAACAGGCGGAAACGATAGAACTGTGAAACTATGGGATTCCAAAACTGGAAAAATCTCGGTTGTATATCGTGGTTTGTTAGATGAAGTGCAGACCGTTTTATTTTCTGAACACGAAGACATGATTGCAGCCTGCGGAGCTTTTGCAGATAATCGAGCTTTTATGTGGAACAGAAAAACAAGACAGATTATCTCCAAAATTGAAGGAGATAAACGAAGTATTGAAGGGGCAAAACCAGTTATGGATGTCATTCGGTTTTCAGGAAATGGGAATTTTATGGTCTCTGGAAATCGATTTGGTGAGTTAGATGTTTGGGATATTTGGAAAGGTGACAAAAAGCGTAGTTTTACAACTTTTGGCTCTGCTATTCTCACCTTAAGCTGGAATCAAGCAGGGAATTCCATTGCTATTGGAACTCGCGAAGGAAAAGTTTATGTAGTTCCATTTGGACGTGATTCAGCAATGACAAGCTTAAATCTGCATCAAGGCATGGTTACCGATTTAGAATTCGCTGAAAACGGGAAACGATTAATTAGTTCAGGCTTAGACAAAACGGTTAAAATTACGAGTTGGCAATTGGCGAGACCTTCTTTTAGAGTATTGCAACACGACGATTATGTTTTTCGAACTTCGATTTCAGCCAATGGAAAATATATTCTTTCTGCTTCTAGGGATGGCTTTTTACGGATTTGGGATTATGAAACGGGCGAATTATTGAGCAAACCTGGACAAGAAGGAAATGCAATTTTAACGGCTGGATTTATGCAAAACGATAAAACGATTTTCTCTTATGAATTGGGAAAATTAGTTATTCGTGATATGTGGACAGGAATTACGCAGCAAACGATGACTGAAAGGACTACCGTTTGGGCAAGCTCACCTGATAGAACTTTTTTATTTAGCGCACCCATTATTTCACATAGGAAATCTGATCAAACCGCTCTAATTTCTGTTTATTCAGGGAAAAACATGAAATTCGTTAAACGCATTAAAACAGGTTTAGAAAAGCGAATTATTGATCTTGAAGTTAGTGGAAACTCAAAAAAAATTGTTGCTGCTTTTGAAGATTACAGTTTGGGAATTTTTGATATCGATGGCAAAAATCAATACCCTTTAATTCTTAAGGGTCATAAAGGACTTTTAAAAGATCTAGCGTTTTCGCCAAACTCTAAATGGATTGCATCTGCTTCTAATGATGGAACTTTGCGTGTTTGGAATTCAGATAACGGTGAAGAAGTTTTGCGTTTTTATGTATTTAAAGATGGTAAAAATTGGTTCGCATGGGGGAATAATGGCTTTTTTGATGGAACCGAAGATGCAATGCGGCAATTATTTACCACTTCGGATGATCTTGAATTTAAAAGAATGCAAGATTTTAAATATACATTCCAAAAGTCCGGAATCTTCGTGAATATTGAGTACTAAAAAAATCATGGTGACTGCGTCCTCGCAAGTGCCTAAAAATTTAACGTCAGCGTCCTCGCTGACATCCGTTTTAAAAAATTAATTAAGCCATCTTAATTTATTATTAACTTAGAAATCGTTAGGATTTTTATTCTTAGAGCATTCTAACTGCATACTCTGCTAATTTGCGATAGTTTTAATCATAATCAAAAACATTGAATCAATTTATCAATCAAGCCAACTTATCGGCAATCTTATTATACCGTTATGAAAAACACATTCTTAAAATTATTCCTCATCATTCTTATTTTAGCTTCTAATTCTTTCCGTAGCAATGCCACAACTACTAGTGAAAAAGAAAACGCTTATGGCATCATGATTAATCGAGTTCTTACATTAGTGGAGCTTTCTGGAAAAAACACGATAGCATTTGTAACCACTGATAATAAAAAAGAAGAGAATAGAACTATTCAAGAATTCTTAAGAGAAAACAACTACACAGTAAACGTGTATTCATTAAACGAAGTTAAATCAATCACTGAATCTATTATACTTTTAAGTTCAGACATTATGATGAGTAGTTTGAAAATTTCTAAAGAAAACAAAATTAATTTTTCTCCAAATATTGATGACTTAAAAAATTCAAGTGCTTCATTTTCGATCAAAGAAATTGGTGGACTACACAGAATTTATATCAGTGAAGGTTTTTTTAAAAATAACAACATCAAACTAGATAAAAGATTAATTCGTGTTGCAATTATCATTTCTTCAAAGTAAAACATAGTTCTTCACTTTTTTTAGCAGATTCTAAAAATGGTTTCAAAGTTAGATTTGGAACCATTTTAATTGTTTAATTAAATAGCAGTCATTGCTCATTAATGGCGACTGCGTCCTCGTAGGTGCCTAAAAATTTAACGTCAGCGTCCTCGCTGACATCCGTTTTACATGTTCCAAGCATAGCAATAAATAGTATTAAAACACAAAACTAGTGCTTTTCATAGTTTTAAGCGACACGCTTACTTTATTTCAAAAAGCACCAGCGAGGACGCTGTCGCTATAATTATATAATTGGGTTAGAATTAAACAATTTCAAGTAAGCTTTTTCCGCCACTCTGTTTACTCACTTTAATCTGAACCGGAATCCGTTCCGTCATTTCCTGAACATGAGAAATCACCCCAACTTTTCGGCCTTGATTGTGCAAACTTTCTAAAGCATCCATCGCAATATTTAGAGTATTTGGATCTAATGAACCAAATCCTTCATCAATAAAGAGCGATTCTACTTGCATTTTACTCGAACTTAACGATGCCAATGCCAACGCTAAAGCCAAGGAAATCAAGAACGATTCTCCGCCAGAAAGTGAATATACCGTTCGGATTTCATTCCCCATATCAAGATCAGTGACTTGTAATGAAAGTGAATCAGGAATTCGTTGCAACACATATCGTTTACTCAAGTTTTCAAGATGTTTATTAGCATATCTCAACAAAACATCAAGCGTAAATTCCTGAGCTATTTGTCTAAAAACATGACCTGAAGCGGAGCCAATCATACTATTCAACTTGCTCCAATTTTCACTTATTTCACGTAGAGATTCTATTTGATCAAGAATTCCTTTTTGTTTCTGCCGCTCATTTTCGTCTATTTTAAGCCTATGATCAATTTCATTCAGATATTTTTGCCATTCTGTTAGGGAATTCTTCGTTTCGGTTTGAAGAGTAAGTAATGTTTCCAAATCGCGTTCAGAAATTCGCTCAGAATTATGTTTTTTATGCAGTGCTTCTCTTTCTTTTAGAATCGTAAGTGCAGTCTTTACATTATCTTTAATTGATTGCAGTTCAATACGTTCCGTTTTTATCCATTCAGATGATATTTGCGCCCATTCTTTAACTTGGTCAATGGAAAATTCGACTTTTGTATCCTGATTATACGTTTCAAGCCAAGAACGTAAGAATTGCTCAATCTTCTGTAAATCGTTCGTTAATTCAGAAATTCGCAAAACAGTTTCGTTTCTTTGTGATTCCGATTTTATCCATTCATTCGAATTTTTAACTCTTTCCTGATTTTGAAAAGCAACTTTTTGCTCCAAATCTTCTTCCATTTTTTGGAGTTCATTTTCTACTTCAAATACAGGTTTCCCATCAAATAGAATAGTTCGTTTCGCTTGTATTTCTTTAAAATCATCTTCTAAAGCTTTTACTTGAATTCCCTTCTCTACAAAATTTAACGCTAATCTGTCAATTTGTAGTTCACTTCCTTTTATGTTTTCAAGTAGTAAATCTAGTTCTTTAAACCCTTTTTCTAATTCCGCTTTTTTTGAATTCCAATTTTGCGCAAATGTTTGTATTTGCCTTACATACTGCGCATTATTTTCTCTCCAAACTTCCACCCAAGCCGAATTTCCAATCCATTTCGAAATTTGATTATACAGTTCGCCTAAGCTTAGTTCACTTTTCTCCGAATCTGTAATTAACTGAATTTGCTGTTCTTCAATCGAAACTAGTTTTCTCGATTCGTCTTTTAGTGATTGTTCTAAATCAAATACACTTTTGGAAATTTTGCTTAATAATTCATGTTGTTTGTCTAATTCAGCTTTTAATTGTTGATGATGAATCTGCTGACTTTGAATTTCTTTTATCGATTTTTTTATCGTTTCAAGCCGATTTTTTATCCATGCAGCTTTTTTGTCATCCAAAATGAGTTCAATTTTTTCTAAAAATGTGACTTGTTTCCAAGAAAGTTCTCTTTTTTTAAGTTCATGCTCAACTTGCTCTAGTTCTTTTTTAAGCTTGTCTTTAGCTTTTTCCCATTTCGATACATTATCTTGAACGGAACGTTCATTAAATTGAATTTGATCTAATTTTTCATTTTTTTTCTTGAAATCAGTCTCTAATTCTCGAAGTACTCCATTTTGATTTGGAGCGTGAATTATATAAGGATGTTCTTCACTTCCACAAACTGGACAAGGTTCATTGTCGCTTAATTGTTCACGCAACTTTTCTACGTTTTCAGCTAAAGCAAGACGAACTTTTTCAAGCATAATATTTGCTTGATCTACTTCTTTTGAAACTTTAATCCGTTCTAAACTTAGCACTTTTAAACGACTCGTATTTTCTTCAGCTTCAAGTTCTTGTTGATCAAAAAAAGCTTTTCGCTGCGAAAAATCGCTCCGTTTTTCAAACAAAATTTTCCAATCTGCTTCGGCTTGTACGAATTCATCCTTGTTATTTTGAAATTCTATAATTCTAGTATTTATTTCCATAATTGGAATCAATTCTACTTGATTTTTTAATTCCCTAATCCCTATTTCTACTTCTTTTTGAGCATTTTTTTGCTGATTTACCTGATTTGTTGCCGAAGAAATCGTAGCCTTTAATTTAACTATTTGTCTATTATTTTTCTCACTAGTTTCACGGATATTTTCAGTTCTTGTAAGAATTTGTTGCGCATCTTCTAACTTCGATTCAATAAGAGAACTATTTTCAACAATGCCTTTATTCTCTTGTTGATTCGAAAACCAATTTTTTAATTTTTCGTTATTCTCTTCAATTGATTTAGCTTGTTTTTGCTTTTCTTCTATTTGTGTTTTCTCATTTTGAAGCAGTTTTAATTCATTTTCTAAAACCGTCTTTTCCTTTTTTAATTGAGCTGACTTTTCCTGAATTTGAACATCTAATTTCTTTGCTTCATCCAATTTTGGCTGAATCTCAAACCGTTTGGTTTTATGTGTTTTGAATTCTAATTCAGCTTCAAAAACTATCTTTTCTAAAGTCGCTTTTTTTGTGCCTAAATCAAGACAAACTTGCTCTAAACTATCTAAGGATTTCTTTTTTTCTTTTAATTGATTCTCAATGTTTTCAAGATTCGAAAAAATGGGTTTTATGTGTTGAGCCGATTCGATATGACTTAATTTTTCTTCTCTTTCTTTTGAAGCTATTTTTTCAACTTCTGCTTTTTGCAAACTCAATTTCGCCTCATCAACAGCTTTGTTTAATTCAGCAAACCGAAGATGCCAAGCTTGCTCTTTCCCTAATTCCAAAAGAGTTTTTGATGCTAATTCCACATCATGTTGAGCTTTTTCTTTCGATTGATTCAGTTCTAGAATCTGCTCTTCATTTAGCAATTCGATATCGCCTAATTTGTCTTTCAGCTTTTGAATCTCATTGACTTGCTCTTTATTCTTCTCATAGATTTTTGCCGAAATTTGAGCATAAATCTGAGTTCCAGTGAGTTTTTCAAGTAATTCGGCTTTTTCATTTTTGTGAGCTTTCATAAAAGCTGTAAAATCACCTTGAGCCAATAAAACCGAACGTGTAAATTGATCAAATGAAAGTCCTAAAAGTCGTTCGATTTCATTCAATAATTCAGTTTTTCTTCCTGGAATTACCGTATTTGCTTCAATTCGAGTTAAGCTCATTTCATAATTTTGAAGCGAGCCTTCGGGTTTATTTCGGGCACGACGAATGCTCCAATTGGCGCGATAGGCAAATCCGTCGATTCCAATGAAATCAACTTCTGCAAAACCTTCTGCTGATCCACGTCTTAAAATTCCGCGTGCATCACTTTGCGAAATCGTTTGAGTCCCAACATCTTGAACCACAATTCCTTGTTCTGAAGCCTGAACATAACGCGGTGTTTTTGCAAATAAAGCCAAACACAAAGCATCCAAAATCGTCGATTTTCCCGAACCTGTCGGCCCAGTTATTGCAAATATTCCTGCTGATTTTAGTGGCTCTTTTGTGAAATCAATTTCGGATTCCCCATCAAGAGAAGCCAAATTTTTCATGCGAATTGCTAGAATTTTCATGCTTCCTCCGCCTGTTCTACTTCTTGCAACACTTCATTAAACAGATTTTTTATCGATTCAGGAACTTCAGATAGAAATTTAGTTTCATAAACTTTTGAAAATATATCTGATGGATTTAACTCATTTAAATCTTGCGTTGAAATCGTATTTCCCGTTTTACCATCTTGATTCGAACTTGGATACTTGACATCAATTTTTGCCAAACGAACATATTTTCCAGCAATCGCCGACTCGATTTTATGCCGTAAAGCAGGTTCAGGAGAATCGAGCAAAATGCGAACTTCAAGATAAGGCGCAAATTCTATTGCTTCTTCAGATTCTGGTAAATCTTGTAAAGCTAAAACAACCTCATCAATTGGTTTATTTTTTTCAGGAACTCGTTTTAAAGGAATTGAAACTGGAATTTCTATGAATTCCAAGTTCTGTAATCCTTCAGCATTCAATTCAAAAACAATTACTTGATGTTTATAGTTTATCTCTGAAAACGACATCGGAATCGGACTTCCACAATACCGAATATGCTCTTTTCCGCCAATTCGCTGTGCTTTGTGAATATGTCCCAGAGCCACATATGCCAAATCTGATGGAAACGAATCCGCAGAAATCGCTTCAACTCCTCCCATAATGATGCGTTCTGTGCGATCTAAATCGGTAATCTCGGCCTGATTAGCGTGTAAATGCCCCAAAGCAATTACGGGTTGATTGGCTTCTTTCTGTGTTAAAACATATTCGTAACACGCTTTATACAAAGCACTTACCCCTTCAGAATACGAATTTTCTGCATTGGGAATACTTTGATAATCACCCAAACGCAAAAACGGAACCGCTAAACACCAAGCTTTTATTTCTTGTTGATTTTTTTGAATTGGAATACAGAGTTTATCGTAATCAGGATTTCCGTTTTCATCTTTTTCAACAATTCCCACAATATGAATTTTGGAAGATTCCAATAAGGGTTTCGGAGATTCCAAACGTGATGCAGAATCATGATTTCCAGCTGTGATTATGATTTGTAAATCAGGATTTTGTTTGGTCGCACGATTCAAAAACTGATAAAATAAACGAATAGAATTTGCTGATGGATTGGAGTTATCAAACACATCACCGCTAATTAATAAAACATCAATCTTTTGTGCTACAAGCGTTTGCAGTAACCATTCAAGAAATTTCTGATGCTCATAAGTGCGATCAAATTCATAAAAAAGTTGTCCAATATGCCAATCGGCTGTGTGTAATAATTTCATGTTTCTTTTTGAATTAGTCTTTATCAGATTTATAATAATAATCACTTAATCACAACAAATTCACGAAAATTCTTCCGATCAATTAATTTAACGCTAGCATTATACGCTTCTTTAAATGTTGCCGGAACAGAGATTTTGGAAACATTCCATTTGAATTCAAAACCCTGAATCTCACCATTTTTTTCTTCAACAAAATCAATTTTTTGTTGCTGTTTTGTTCGCCAAAAGTACATTCTTGCAAAGGTGTCTTTATACCGATTTTGTTTTAGTCGTTCAGTTATTAGAAAATTCTCCCAAAGCGCTCCTTTATCTACACGCAATTCTAAAGGAGTAAAATTTCCAATAATCGCATTTCGGATTCCTACATCATAAAAATAAATTTTACGATTTTGCTTTATTTCATTTCTAAAATTCCGACTAAAACTGTTCAGGCGAAACATAACAAAGCTTTTCTCCAGAATTTCGATATAGCTTTGAATTGTATTTTTTGTTATTCCAACAGTTTGGGAAAGTTCATTGTAATTCACTTCATTCCCAATTTGTAGCGCAAGAGCCTGAACCAATTTATCGAGAACATCCGGTCTTCGAATGGCTGAAAATGCTAAAATGTCTCTGTATAAATAGCTATTCACTAAATTCTTTAAAATTTCTCGTTCTTCACCCTGATGATTAATTACTTCTGGGTAAAAACCATACAGTAAACGATTCTCTATTTGCTGTTCAGATTTCAGAAATCCAACATGATTTTCATATTCTTCCCAACTAATTGGAAATAATTCATATTCCCATTTTCTTCCCGTTAAAGGCTCATTTAGTTCATTTCCCAAATCAAACGACGAAGAACCGCTAACCAAAAGTTGAACATCTTTAAACTGATCGGTTATAATTTTCAAGGTTATTCCAATTCCTGGAATTCGTTGAGCTTCGTCCAAGAAAATTAGTTTATGAGTTCCTATAAGTGTTCTTAATTGTTCCGTATTCGCACTACTTAATAATGCTCTAACTGTTGGGTCATCTGCATCTAAAAACAAGAATTCCTTACCATTTAGTAACGAATTGATAAGTGTAGTTTTGCCCACTTGTCTTGGACCAACCACTACAATTGCTTTTCCTCGATTGAGTTTATCAATAACTTTTTGGCGAATTTGTCTTGCTATCATTTTCGGTAAATATAACCAAAAGTCATCATAATAACCAAAAGTTATAACCAAAGGTCAATACGATGACCAATAGTTATGCTTTTTGGTCATTAGTGTTTTTAGCGTTCCTTTTTAGATTGAGACTTTTCCGTTATCCTGAACTTGATTCAGGATCTTAGCCTAACGATGAACTTCAACATTAGTCGTATTTCTTCATAGCATTGAATGCCTGCTGAATCGTACTAACTTGAGTTCGGGATAAGAAATAAATTATAATGAAGGTAAAAATAAATATCGTCATTCCGGGCTTGACCCGATTCGGAGAACCACGAAGTGCTATCTCAGCCCGATTTGGGATTAAATTCAAGATTGCACTACGAAGCCAAATGACGTTTTTCTTAGTTTCTTCTAGTTTTATACTAAAAAAATGCCCCAATTCTTATTCCGAACCGAGGTTACTAATTTCTTTTACGTCTAGGCCGAGATGCTGGGTCAAGGCCCAGCATGACAACAGATTTTTTATTTTCTCGCAGATAAAACCCAATTCCCAAATACAAAAAAAGACGAAAAAGCCGGCTTTTAATTAACTTTTAATTCATTTATCACGCAACTTGTTTATTTCCAGAAGTAATCAAATAAGCATGTTTAATATCTAATCCAAAGAAATTGGAATCTTTAATTTCGGTTATTCCATGCTCAATATGTATAGCTTTTTGAATAGCTGATAATCCAGGATTGTTTTCTTCAATTAAAACGATTTTGGAAATTTGAACGATTTCATTTTTGGACAAAGTATCTTGAACTTTTTTTGCTAAATGTTTTAAAGCGACTTCTCTATTTTCATTGATCCAGTTTGAGGCTGCTAATATATCCCATTTGTTGAATGAATCTTCACGCAAAAAGAGCGCAAAAAAATCAAACTCACCTTTTTCTTTTGAAATGATTTCTTCTAAAGATCTCAGTTTCTCGACTATTTCTTTCATAATATTTTCATTAGAGTTTTTGCGCTTTGAATCATTTGATTTATATCATTTTCACTAACAGTTCCTGAAAGATTATACCGATTTTCTGGATTCCAATTACTTACTAAAGACCACTCAGTTAAAAAAGTTGATTTCATTTCTTCCTCAATTCCTGTAAAGCTCAAAAGAACGTCTAAATCATGTGTTTTAAGACTTTTTATTTTCTCAAATTCATTATTGGAAGATGGGAATCCATGCCATTTTAAGGTCTTACAAATTTTACGTTTCAACGCAATTTCAATAGAATATCCACATAAATAAGCAGCACCATCATATCTACCAGAATCAAACAAAGATTCGGCATCAATTAATCTTGCTTCTGAAATCAATTTTAAATCGGAAATGCTAATCATATTTTGAAAGTATAATTAATTCGATTTAAACAACCAATTGTAGTCTTTTATTTTGATTCCCAGACATAAAAAAAGCCGAACTAGCCGGCTTTTTTTATGTCTGGGAATCAAGAAATCTTACTTAATCAATGGTTTCAATTGAATATGTAATTCATGCAATTGTTTTTGTTCAACCGTATCAGGGCAGTTATCCATTAATGATTGCGCTTTTTGATTTTTGGGGAAAGCTATAACTTCGCGTAAGCTTTTGGCACCGGTAATAATCATCATCATTCGGTCTAAACCTAAGGCAATTCCACCATGTGGAGGCGCACCGTATTTAAAGGCTCCTAATAAGAATCCGAATTTTTCTTGCGCTTCTTCTTCGCCAATTCCTAATAATTCAAACATTTTAGATTGAACATCACGATTGTGAATTCGAATTGACCCACCGCCAATTTCACTTCCGTTTAGAACTAAATCGTAAGCACGAGCGCGAATACTTAATGGATCTGTACTCATTTTATCCATGTCTTCATCTTTTGGAGAAGTGAATGGATGGTGCATAGCAAAATAGCGACCTTCTTCAGCTGAATATTCAACTAATGGGAAATCTGTTATCCATAAGAAGTTGTTTTTACTGTAATCTATCAAATTATATTCATGACCCATAATTAAGCGCATTCCGCCTAATTGATTGTAAACGTCAGCTGGTTTTCCTGCAAGAATGAGGATTAAATCGCTTTCTGCTGCGCCTGCTTTTTCAACCATGGCACGAGTAATATCTTCAGAAACGAATTTCCCAACGCTTGAAAACAATTCGTCTTTGTTGTTTTTAATGTAAATTAAACCACCTGCGCCTAATTCTGATTTTGCACGATCGGTTAAGCGATCCATTACGCCACGACCTAAAACACCTTGTTCAGGAACTACAAATCCTGCTACAATTCCACCATCAGCTACGGTTTTGGTAAAAACTCTGAATTCGGATTTTGCAACAATGTCGGAAAAATCTACAAAGGTACAATCGAAACGAGTATCAGGTTTGTCTGAACCGTATTTGGTCATTGCTGTATCATAAGACATACGAGGGAACGGCGCCTGAACATCAATTCCAGCTAATTCTTTCCAAACTTTCTGAATTAAGCCTTCCATGAGTGCATAGATATTTTCTTCGTCAACAAAACTCATTTCAACGTCCACCTGTGTGAATTCAGGTTGTCTGTCTGCGCGTAAATCTTCGTCACGGAAACATTTCACGATTTGGAAATAACGATCCATTCCCGAAACCATCAAAATTTGCTTGTAGGTTTGAGGAGATTGTGGAAGAGCAAAGAATTTACCTGGATTTACACGACTTGGCACCAAATAATCACGTGCGCCTTCAGGAGTTGATTTCATTAAAACCGGAGTTTCAATTTCAGCAAATTCATTTTGATTAAAATAGGAACGTATTACATGATACGCTTTTGAGCGAAGCATGAGTTTTTCTTGCATCGAAGGGCGACGTAAATCTAAATAGCGATATTTTAAGCGAACATCGTCGTTTACTTTTGTATCGTCTTTAATTTCAAAGGGAGGAGTTTCTGCTTTAGAGTAAATCACCAAATCGGAGCAACGTATATCAATCTCACCTGTCGCCATTTTTGGATTGATATTTATATCATCACGATTTTCTACAACTCCCTTAATGCCAATCACATATTCTGTTCTTAGTTGATCGGCAATTGCATGGGCTTCAGCATCGTCTTGTGGAGAAAATACTAATTGTGTCTTACCGTAACGGTCGCGGAGATCAATAAAAATAACTCCACCTAAATCTCTGCGGGTATCAACCCATCCGTTTAATATTACTTGTTTTCCGGTGTCGGTTTTTCTGAGTTCACCACAAGTGTGTGTCCGTTGCAAAGTCATAGTAAGAAATTGATTTTATTATAATGGTTGAAAGAAGCGCAAGATACGGTTTTAGTAGATTGTCTGCGCAAAAATTTAAAATCGAAAACAAGCTATTTTTTTGATTTTGCGTTTTGATTGTAAGTTAAACCTCAAAAGCAGTTGATATCGATTTTTATTAAGCACTCAAAAATTTACTCTCACTAAAAAAAACTTTTGCCAAATGGATTCACTTTTCGAATAAATCAATGAACGAATTCTTGTATTGAGTTTGATATGATTGAGAGGCTACAACAATCTGAGGCAATTTCCCATTTTTCATTTATCTTTACTCCTTCTTCATTTTCTTTTGAGGCTCGCTTATTTTAGTTACATTAAACTGAGTCTATAAATGTGTGTTAAAATGAGTGTGTTAAAAAAAATCAGAATACTAATTGCTGATGATCATAATTTATTTCGATTTGGATTGGCATCTATTATTCAATCTACACCCAATCTAGAGGTATGTGCCGAAGCTAAAGACGGTAACGAATGCCTACAAAAATACCATGAATTCCATCCCGATGTAATCATTTCAGACATTTCTATGCCAGATTTAGATGGGATTGAAATGACCAAACAACTTTTGTTACTTAATAAAAATGCAATCGTTATCATACTCACAATGCATTTAACAAGTGATTATTTAGAAAAAGCTATTCAGGCTGGAGCTTATGGTTATTTACACAAAAACTGTTCAGCAACAGAATTGATTTCGGCCATCGAAACAGCATTAAAGCGAGAATTTGTTTTGGGTTCAACCATTTCTGATATCATTAGAGAACGTTTTGTAAATAAACTACCAAAGGACTCAACAACTCCGTCGTTAACTAAACATTCGCACATCCCCGAACTATCAGAATTAACACACAGAGAACTCGAGATACTCATTCTTGTAGGAAAAGGACTAACATCGGGCGAAATTGGTAAACAACTATTCATTAGCCCTCGAACTGCCGATACGCATCGTTTTAAATTAATGCAAAAACTTAACTTAAAATCTAAATCAGATGTAGTTCGCTTTGTTTTAGAACATAACTTGTAAATTTTCCCAATTGCTTTCAAAAATTGTATTTTTTTTGCCAACTTAGGAATCAACCAAAAATCTACCCTTCAAGTTGTTTATTAAAATATGTCTGTAAGGTATTCAGGGATTTGACCAAACATCTCAGACCATGCCTGAGTTGAGAAGGAAAGAGTTTGTCCAATACCTGTTCTTAAATTTCTTTATATCACTCAAGTTTGAATGGATTAATGATTACTTTTTTTTCCATTCAACAACTATCAACGGTATTGTTTGAGTACAATGAAGCCTGACATAATTCAACACGCTAACAATCTACGCTGAATTATCTAAGTTCTAACTCTTTGTTGGAGCAACATTTTAAATAAACAATCGCTATGTAATCTGCATGAATAAAAATGAATCACCACATTTTGTTTGCAAGTCCACCCAACTCACAACTCACAACACACAACTCACAACTCACA
>CAZNTR010000035.1:0-25612 GCA_964575925.1 uncultured Chitinophagales bacterium | reverse complement strand
TACCATCTAAAGATTGGTTAAATGATAAAGATATCTATGGAACAACCAATTATAGGGGCTCTATTGCTTCCGATCCTTATAAATCAGACGCTGATTATGATAAATTAACCAAAGCATGGTTTGTAAGTGAAATGCCAGATTTAAATCAAAAAAATGAGTTATTAGCCGATTATCTGATTCAAAATACGATATGGTGGATCGAAGAATTCGAAATTGACGGCATAAGAATGGATACGTATGTTTATCCTGATAAAGATTATATGGCACGTTGGGCAAAAGAAGTAATGCAAGCTTATCCAACGTTCAATATTGTTGGCGAAGCTTGGGTTAATACGGTGGCTCATGAAGCATATTGGCAAGAAAATTTTAAAGGTGCACATGATAATTACAATAGTTTTCTACCAAGTGTAACCGATTTTCAAACCGAATACGCTTTAGTTAATGCATTCAATGAACCATTTGGTTGGAAATCAGGTTTAATGCAGATTTATTATACTTTGAGCCAAGATCATGTTTATAATGATCCAATGAAAGCGGTTATTTTTCTAGATAATCACGATTTAACTCGATATTTCAATCAAATTGGCCAAAACAAAGATCATTTTAAAATGGCTTATTCTCTACTGATGACTTTGCGTGGAATTCCACAAGTTTATTATGGTACAGAATTATTGTTTGGGGAAACGGGCGATAAAGGTGATGGAAGTAAACGGCCAGATATGCCTGGAGGTTGGAAAGAAGATGCTCGATCTATATTTACAGCAGAAGGAAGAACTGAATTTGAAAATGAAACCTACAATTTTGTTAAATCTATAACAACTTGGAGAAAAACTCGCACTTCAATACATGAAGGCAAAACAAAACACTTTGTACCTGAAAATAATGTGTATGTATATTTCCGATATACAGATTCAGAAACAACCATGATTATTGTGAATCTTCAAGAGAAAGATGTAGAGATTCAACCAAATCGTTACAAAGAAGTCTTAAACAAATTTAAAACTGGAAAACTTGTGTTTGGCAACACAACACTTGATGTAACTAAAACTTTTACAGTTAAAGCCAAAACTACAAGTATTCTCGAGCTGAATTGATTTAATATTAAAATTTCACAATGTTAAAAGGGTTTGCTACGGTAATCCTTTTTTTTGTAAGCTAATTTAGTAATCTAAGTATATAATTTAACTCTCGTATTTCGTTTCTAAGCATACTTCACTGCTTGTTGCAAAATAAAGGTCATCCCGCACACCGACACGATTCGAAGAAGCACGAAGCGCTATCTCTGTCCAATTTTTTTTTAGACCATAAGCTAGTTTTTTGATTAGGTTAAGTTCTAAAACTGAGATGCTAGATCGGGGTCCAGTATGACGAAATGACGTATGTGAAATAAGAACTATATATTGCGCATAACTTATTTTTTTTATTTTTTTTGCAAAATTGAACCTTTGAGTCTGCTCCGTTTAGTCGATATTTTTATATTTCACCTTGCCAAATCCTACGAATTCGACGAATAGTTTACAAAAACTACTTTTTGGAGTACACTCACCTTTTTAAAACTTAATAAACTTTACAAAAGGTTCAAGTCCGAATTTGAGTATATTAATTGTTTAGTGACACGATTTTCATTAATGTGTTATTTTTTTGATTCGGTTAAAATTTGTGAAATTTTCAGATAGTTATACATCTCGTTTATATTTTTTCTACTTATTAGCTTTAATGCTATTTCAAAGAAGTTATGCTCAAGAAAAATATGCGGATATACCATTTACGGTTGCTGAGGAACTTTATATAATTGATAAAGAGTACTTTACCATGGTTGTAGATCCTCGTTGGATGCCAATTGAATCAATAAATGAAAAAAAAGAGCATATTGGTATTGCCGCTGATTTTATAAAATTAATTGAAGAAAAAGGGGGAATAGAAATTCGGCTCATTCCAACAACATCATGGTCTCAAACGGTTGAATTTGCCCAAAACAGGAAAGCAGATTTAATTTCAGTTGCTTCTGAAACTGAGGATCGTAAAAAATATTGGAATTTCACAAAAACACTTATTCAGCTGCAAACTGCACTTGCAACTAAAGAAAATACGCCACCTTTTTCATCATTAGAATCTATTATTGACAAACCTTTAGGAATAATGAGAGGTTACTCTCATGTTGAATTATTATCTAAAAAATATCCCAACATAAATTTAGTACAGATAGACAGTTATGAAGAAGGATTTCAAAAAGTATTAAGTGATGAATTATATGGAGTTATAGGAAATATTGCTGCACTTGGCTATTACATACAGCAGGAGAAAATAAATACCTTAAAAATCGCAGGTAGAGTTTCAGAAGATAATTTCTTAAAAGTGGCTGTAAGAAATGACGATCCACTCATTTTATCTGTTTTTAATAAAATTATAGCATCAATTACTGAACAAGAAAAACAAGAGATATTAAATAAATGGCTGAGTGTTCGTTATGATCATACCACAGATTATAGTTTATATTTAAAAACGTTTATTGCCGTTTTTGGTTTTTTCCTTTTATTTCTCTTTTGGTTTATAAAAATTAGATTATTGAATCAGAAATTAACAATAGCCAATGCACAGTTATCAGATTTAAATAAACAAAAGGATTATTTTTTTTCCGTAATTGGTCACGATTTAAGAAATCCATTAACACCCATAATTGGATTTAGCCATTTATTAGTCACAGATTCTCATTCAATGACCGTTGAAGAAATAAAAAAATATTCGACTGTTATACATACAAAGAGCAATTCCATATTAGAAATTCTAAATCAAATTGTAGATTGGGCCCGATCTGAACTCAACCATAGTACAATCACAAAAAAAGAAACAAACTTACATCAACTTGTTGAACAGACTTCCAGAATTTTCAGTGAAACGGCTACAAAGAAAGATATTACGATTAAGAATTTAATTTCTGAGAATACAATTATCACAACAGATGAAACCATTTTATCAGCTATTTTGAGAAATTTGATCAATAACTCACTAAAATTTTCTGAAATGGGAAGCTCCGTTTTGGTTTCATTTACTAGTGCACCTGATTCAAAAATGAAGCTAACAGTCGAAGACTTTGGAATTGGGATGTCAGATGAAATAATCACAAATATATTTCAACTTAACCCATTTCAATCTAGAGAAGGAACTAATAAAGAAAAGGGAACAGGTTTAGGACTCCTAATTTGTAAACAATTTTCCAAATCTATTCACTGCGATTTAATTATTACAAGCGAAATCAACAAAGGAACAAAAGTAAGTTTAATCTTCCCAAATGAATAAAATTGTGAACTTATTTTCTTGAACCCACTTCAGAAAGTCGATTTTTTCGGCTTGCTCCCTTCCAAATCCTATGAATTCACCGAATATTTTACTTAAAACAATTTTTCAGTTTGCTCATTATTCAAACTAAAATAAATTCGTACCAAACACTCCGATAAACAATTTGTCCATTCTGATTTCCTCTTTAAAAATTGGCTAATCTAGTCTGATTTTAAAAAAATTATGACGACCTTCAGTACCATGAAATACTATCATGGCCAAATATTGAACTATTTTCGAGAATTAACTTCGCCATACTTTTGGTATTTCTTTTCTCTTCGCTGCACATTGAGAGTGTCATTAATTACGAACACACTACGAAATAAATTGAGAATTCTCCTATTTTTTGAGTTTAATGGTAATTTTTTTGATCTATACCTTATTTGAAACTCAGATTATTATTGCATTAGAAACACAGCATAACTCTCTAAAATCTGTTAATCAAGAACTGTGATTATTAATAAATTTTCTATTCTTTTTAACCCATTTTGATTTATATCAATTTTAGATTACAAAAAGTACATCACTAAACTTTAAGTTTTCTTTCTTTAAGTAGTAGGTGAATAATCCTCATCTTTACAGAACAATACTACTATTCAATATTCCATTAAATTAACTTAATACGTTTCATTACTCTCTTATTTGATCTATCTTTTCGATGTTTGTTGAGATTCATGCCTTTTATAGTTACTACTTGAAGATTACACACTTATACTATAATTTACTCTTTCTCATTTCTTTTGATTTGATATTTCCATCTATAAATGTTGTTGGACAAGTCAAATTAATTGACTTTGCGCTTACTCCTCAAGACAGTGTTTGGCTACAAAAGAAAAATTTCACCCTACGCTTTGGTATAAATCCCTATTGGCCTCCAATTGATTATTTAAATGAGGATGGCAAACATGATGGTTTAAATGCAGAATACATAAAACTTTTTTCAGAAATTACTGGAATTAACATTGAATATGTAGTTCATGAAACATGGAGTCAGCATCTCTCAAGTATTAAAAACCGAGAAATTGATTTTATTGGTGCTATAAATTACACTCCTGAACGAGATGAATATCTTTTATTTACGACATCTTATCTTGAAATACCCAATTTCTTTATTTCAACCACTACTTTTGCTAAAAAAAAGAACAAGGACTTAAGCACCGCTACATTTGCAGTTGTTAGTGATTACGCATATTTAAGTGATTTAAAAAAAAATTACCCCAATGCTTCGTTTATTTATTTTAACAAAGATATTAGTGCATTAATTAACACTTCTTTTGGCATCTCCGATGTTTGCGTATTAGATATGCCTTCAGTCACTTTTTTAATTAACAAATATGGAATTTCAAATCTTGTTGCTTTGAGCGATGCTAATTTACCTTGGCAGATTCGTATGGCTGTTACAAAATCAGAACCTCAATTACAATCTATTTTAAATCGCTTTTTGGCTTCAATAAGTCCAGATTCAAAAATATATTTACATGACAAATATTTAAGTAAGCTTACACTAAATGAAAATACAACCATCAGGAATATTCTTTATTTCATTTTATTTGCTCTTGCTACCACTTTCATCATCTTATCTATAACGTTTATTTATAATAGTCGATTAAAAACACAAATAGCTGAAAAAACAAAAGAGCTAAAAGAAACCAACGATAGATACAGTTTAACCATTTCTGCAACTTTTGACAGTATTTTTGATTTAGATCTCATACAAAAAACCATTTGTTTTGAAACCGGTTTTTTTAAACTCTTCGAATTCGAATCTAAACGTAAATCATTTCCACTATCCGATTGGAAAAAAATTATAATTCCCGAAGATCAAGAAGAAGTAAAATTTCGATATGCTTCACTTTCTGAAAATAAAATTGAAAACTGGAATTGTAAATTTAGGATTCGTACACAAAACAATTCTATTAAATGGCTTTCACTAAATGGAATTGTCACTTATTCAGAACAAGGAACTCCTGTTCGAATTTTTGGAGCTATTAAAGACATAAGCGATTCAGCTATAATTCAACAGGAACTTGATGCTGAAAAGAAAAACAATGAAGCTCTAATAAATAACACGTCCGATTTAATATGGAGTGTTTCAAAAGACTTGAAATTAATTGCATCAAATCGTCAATTTCAACTTGCTATTCATGCTTATATTGGTTCCACATTAGAATCTGGTGAATCTGTTGAACCCTTATTCAAAGTGTTACCAATTGAGGAAAAAAAGATTTGGATTAAAAATTTCAAAAGAGCTTTTGAGGGTGATGGTTTTAAGACAGAAGTGTGTATTCCTGGTAAAGAAGCAATTCCTCATCAATATGCAGAATTAAGCTTTAATCCGATTTTTGAAAATAATTCTGTTCAATCAATAGCTTTACATTTACATGATATTACCGAAAAAACTATTCATTTAAATGAGATTGAAGAACAAAATAATCTTCTAAAAGAGGTAACTTGGATGCAATCTCATATAGTTAGAGCGCCATTATCAAGACTTCTAACAATTATTGAATTAATCAAATCTTATCCAGATAGCCTTAGAGATAAGGAAAAAATTAGCATGTTAACCGAATCTGCACTAGAATTAGATAACATTATCACCGATATTTCTAATAAAGCTGAATCTGTAACAAAAATATCCTCTAAAAGATGAAGACAATTATAGCTGATGATGACAAAACATTATTATTACTTCACTCTACTTTTATTAAACGTTCAGGAATTTGCCCCAATCCATTAAATTGTACAGACGGAAGTTTTGCTATTGAGGCTATCAAATCTACGATTATTTCAGAAGCAATTCTCTTATTTCTTGATTTAAACATGCCAGAAGTAAATGGTTGGGAAGTTCTTGACTTTATTGCTGGAGAATCCTTTCCAAATCCAATTTTTGTAATTATCGTTACTTCTTCGGTTCGGCAAGAAGATCGAAATAAAGCAAAAAATTACGAAGCTGTTATTGAGTTTGTTACCAAACCGATTCAAGCTAGTTTCTTAGCGGAGATTAAAACAAGAGATTTTTTTATCCATAATCAAATCTAAATGTATTCAGCTATCATTTTAAACTATGGAGTTATTCCAGATAAACTAATTTTTCGTTTGTATCTTTCAATATCGTGAAGAATCGCTGAATAGTTATCCTAAATTAACTATTCAGTATATGACAGATTAAATGATACTAACTCTGAAACGGCTATCGAACCATTCAAAATGAAATTGTTTATCATTAACTCAATACCACATTTCAATGTGAGTTCATTATTTATTTTGGAATAGATTTAGACAATTAAGCTATTTCTGATTTTCATTACACAACCTCTATTCATTAAACTGGATAACATATTGATAGTATTCAACATAAATCACTTACCAATAATTTGTTTTTTTTACTCTTCCAAATTAGATCAATCCACTTTTTTCAATACCTTATACTTTTCTTCAAGAAATAATTAAACTAATTTAAATATGTCTGATATAAGAAGAGACGAACTCATTTCTACATTTAGAAGCTCTGTTATTACTAAAAACACGAATAACACTTCCGAATTGGAACTTTTTCAGAATGAAGTTTTAAGACCAATTTTAAAGTTCCAACAACCTGTTCTTATTGCACTTGCAAATAACGAAACATTGCTGCAAAAACAACTTAAAAAGACTTCATCAAGAGAAGATTTTACAATTGTTCTACAATCTTATATTTCAAAAGAAGCAACGTTTAGACATGTTCTCATTGGTTCTGTAATCGGTTTATTTACTGAAATTGAACTTCATTTCTATCTCAAAGAAAAAAAGTCTTGTAACAAGAGAATTCTTACTATGATTAGTAAACGTATTACAGATACTGCTTCAAATTAATCTCTCAAACGTCCTTTTTATTTGTTATTCTACTTTTGAAATCAATGTACAGCTTTGAACAACATCTTCCATTTTGTTTGTTTAAATGTTTTATACTCATTGAATAGCGCTTGTAGAAAGTCTCGTAGAGATTAAAAAGGACTTATTTTTATTGTTTTGAGTCACATCAATCCCTTTAATTCTATTCTATTCTATTCTATTTTTTCGATGAATGAATGAATAACTCATCAATCGATAAACCTTTTTCGTTCAAATAAATTTCATTATGGAATTGATCTAGTTTTTTTAATAAGTAAGACAAGGTTAATTTTTCTGAATCCGATAAATTTCCACTAACAATTGAACTAATTTTACTCATTTCTGGAAGCAAACGAAATATTTCTATTTTCCCTTTTTCAGTAATTTTGACTCGCTTAGATCTCTTGTCTATTTCATCATCAAACTGTTCCAACATCCCATAACGTTGGAGTCTTTTTATTACTTCCATTCCTGATGTTTTTTCCATAACATTTTTCTGAATCAATTCCATTTTTGTCAAACTCGTATATGTTAATAAAACAATAAGATAACTAAAATCATCCGCAGTTTGCAGTTCACTTTTTTGTAGTCCTTTCTTAATATATTGTTTAGCATACTTAAACATTAGTGTCAATAAAACGACCAATTCAGACTCTTGCTGATTACCTGTTTTATTAATTTCTTTGTGTTTGCTACCAGCTATTTCTCGAATGCTAAAGTTCTTTTGTTCATTGCCAGTTAATCCTGAATTTCTCTTTGCAACAATAAAACTTAAAAATTCATCCATGTCCAAATCATTCGTTGTTGAATGTTGACTTTCGAATTCATCAAGATAATCTATTAGCTTTATAAGCAATTTCTTTGACTTCATTTAGAATGATATTGTTCTTTATTTATATATTAAGGTACGAAAAAATACTTTTTAATGAAAATCAACTGTATTTCTAACTATGTCAAATTTAGTTCAGCACTTTCAATATCAACAAAAATTGATTTTGATTTTAACAGTAACAATACTTTTTACAATCGCAACTAATACCCTATTGGCTCAAAATACGGGTGTGATTATGGGAAAAGTAACAGACAATAATACTCAAGAAGCATTAATTGGAGTAAGTGTAATCCTCGAAGGAACTGATCCATTAATTGGAGCAACCTCTGATGTGGATGGCAAATTCAAAATATCTGCTCCAGTTGGTAGCTACAATATCAGCGCCTCTTATGTTGGCTATATTAAAAGTACAAAATTCAATATCGTATTGAATTCTGGTAATGCGTACATGGTCAATTTTGTATTGGTGGAAGATCGTTTTCAATTAGATGAAGTTAAGGTAGTTGCCGATAGACGTGTTTCCATTACAACGTTAGAAACACCTCTTTCCATTCAACGAGTTACTTCGGAAGAAATACGTTCAAACCCAGGTGGAAATTTTGACATCTCACGAGTTATTCAAGCTTTACCTGGTGTTGGTTCAACAGCTGCAATTGGTGGATATCGTAATGATATTATTATTCGCGGTGGCGCTCCAAACGAGAATGTTTATTATTTGGACGGAATTGAAGTTCCTGTTATTAATCACTTTAGTACACAAGGTAGTGCTGGTGGACCACAAGGTATTTTAAACGTTTCGTTTATTGAAGATGTCACTTTATCAACTTCCGCTTTTGACGCACGCTACGATAATGCCTTAGCATCTGTACTTTCATTTAAACAACGTGATGGAAACTCAGACGAATTTCAAGGAAATTTTCGCTTAAGTGCTTCTGAAATTGCCTTAACTACAGAAGGACCTGCTAGAAACAAGACTTCATATATCGCTTCTGTTCGTCGCTCTTATTTACAGTTTCTTTTCGAAGCCATTGACTTACCTATCCGCCCCAATTATTGGGATTTTCAGACAAAAGTGACTCATCAAATTGATCCTCAAACTTCTCTAACATTTATTGGTATTGCAGCTATTGATGAATTTGCTTTTGCTGAACCGAATGAAACTTCTTTAGAAAAAGAATATGTTTTGCGATCTAACCCAAGCATCAATCAATGGAGTTACACTGGCGGAATCTCACTCAAACGACTAGTCGATAAAGGTTATTGGACATTAGCATTGAGTCGCAATGAATTGGATAATCGTTTAGATCAGTTCGAGGACAGACAAATTGGTGATGAGTCGCGCCGTACTTTAAAGGTTAATTCAAGAGAAACTGAAAATAAACTTCGTTTTGAATACAATAAATATCTTGGTAAATGGAATTTATCAACCGGACTTATGTCTCAATATGTTCAGTTTACAAATCTCTTTTATAATCGTTTAAGAAAAGAAATAACTGACAATTCTGGAGTGATTATTCAACCTGCTATTACTTTAAACTATAACACAGACCTCGATTTGTTTCGTTATGGTGTTTTTGCTCAGCTTTCAGGAACTCTTTTAGATAACAAGTTGGGGGTGTCATTTGGAATAAGAACAGATATGAACTCATTTACTACTACAGGAAACAATCCTTTAGAAACGCTTTCACCTCGTCTTTCACTAAGTTACTCTTTGGCAGAAAACTGGAGTTTAAATGCATCTATAGGTCGTTATTATAAAATCCCAATTTATACTACACTTGGGTATCAAGAAAATGGGGAATTCTTAAATAAAGACAATTCCTACATCGGTTCTGATCACTATGTAACTGGTCTTGAATATTTACCAACTAGAGGAACTCGATTTACCCTAGAAGGATTTTGGAAAAATTATTTTGATTATCCTGTAAGTTTAAGAGATGGAATTTCTTTAGCTAATATTGGTGGTGGATTCGGCTCTATTGGAAACGAACGAGTTCTTTCGACAGGTGATGGTAGAGCTTATGGTATAGAGTTTTTATTCCAACAAAAGTTAGTTAAAAATATCTTCACCACGTTTTCTTACACTTTTGTACGAAGCGAATTTTCAGGACTTGATTATGAGTTGATACCATCAAGTTGGGATTCTCGTCATCTAGTTTCGGCCATTTTCGGTTGGAAATTTCTACCAACATGGGAATTAGGAATGAAATTTTTATACGCTGGTGGCGCTCCTCTTACTCCTTTTGATTTAGAAGCATCTCGAAGAAATTACGCTTCTCTAGGAGTCGGAATACTAGATAATACAAGATTGAACTCAGAACGTTTACGTTCATTTAGTCAACTTGACCTTCGAATTGACAAAAAATGGAACTTCAAAAAATGGACATTCGATTTATTTCTTGATGTTAGCAATGCATTAGCAGCAACGAATCCTGCTTACCCCAATTACACTTTTGAACGAACAGCAAATAATTCGGGATTTAAAACTGAAAAAAATGAACCTTTAAAAGCAGATGGTTCAAATGCTTTTCCTGTTATTCTAAACAACGACAATACAACAGTTTTACCAACATTTGGATTTATTATTGAGTTTTAAAAACTACGCATCAAGATAAAAGACAAACTCCCTTTTACGAACAGCTTTATTTAAGGATAGAGATGTGAAGTATGGGGAGTTTGTCATTTTCCTTTGTTGAGAATAGCAATAAAGAGTTCACTCCAAAAAGTTAATTCTTTAGGTTTATACCCTTCCAAATACTACGAATTCGACGAATATTTTGCTAAAAACTACTTTTCGGAGTACGCTCAATAAACAAAAAACCTAATAGTAATAACTTTCTTTTTTGGTTTCTCTAACCTTTCGGAGTCTCTTAATGTGTTCACAATGTAAGTTTATCCATAACTACACATCAAATGTGTTTGCATTCATGTAATAATAGTTTATTACAAAATGGAGGCTAAATGTGTGAAATCAATTTTTTGATATCATTTTTTTTCTTGATTCTTTTTTTTCCAAGTATTACTTAAACGCTAATTAGCAAAAAAAATCACATCCCTTTTACTTTCTTACCAAAATCTTTCATGATGGTTTGAAAAGCATTCCAGCCCGCTGCTCCAAAAACACCGCCACCAGGATGACAAGATGCACTGCTTAAATACAAATTCTTAATTGGTGTTCTATATTCGCTCATTTCTGGTGTTGGTCGAAACATAAACATCTGATTAAAATTCATTTCAACATGCATTACATTTCCCTTCAACATACCATGCTTTCTCTCAATATCTAAGGGAGTTTGTATGTACCAATCAATGAGTTTTCCTCTCATATTGGGTGCATAATCACAAACAACATCATAAATCTTTTGAGCTTCACGTTCTTTAATTTCATCCCAATTTTCACCATTTGATAATTCATACGGATGCCATTGTGCCCAAGCAAATAACGTGTGTCCTCCAGATTTTGCAACATCTACATCAACTTTCGAAAAAGTCATTGCTAATACAGCTGGTTTTTCAGGAGCTTGACGACGTAAAAAATCAGCAATTGCATTATCCATGTATTGCCTTGTTGGACATAATAACTGCAAGCCGTTTGTCACAAATGGATCGTCTGGACAAGAAGAATAAATGGGCAATTCTTCAACCGCACAGCGAATGACCATTCCGAAACCATTTCCAACAGAAATGTTCTCGACTTTTCTAATCATTTGTGCTTCAAGATGTTCTTTACCAACTAAACTCAACATAGTCGTTTGAACATGAGCGTTTGAAACTACTTTTTTTGCAAAATATTCTATTCCATCTACCGTTCGAACGCCTTCTGCATTTCCACTTTTGATGATAATTTTTTCAACAGGCGATTCTGCTATCACTTGTCCGCCATGAGCTTCTAAATAGTTTTTCATGGCTTGAGTAAGCATACCGCTTCCACCTCTAGGGTGCTTAGCGCCACTTTCATGCAACATCGCCTGCCAGCCAACAAAATCACCCGTTGCAGCTTGATCTGGAGTTGGTCCTGATTGTGCTGCCATCCAAAGAAGCGCCGTTTTTAAATAGGGATTTTGAAATTGGCGATCAACAACTTCACCATAACTTCCTAAGATTTTAGTTAATCCATCTAATTGCTCCCCTTTTTTAAACATCGAACCATCTCGCATCTGCCCTTTTGCCATTTCCACAAAAATATTTTTTCCAGATGGTGGTACCATAAATGTTTTTAAAACACCTTTATTGATGCGAGACCAAAATTCAATAAAATCTTTATAATTCTGAACATCTTCGGGTGCAACTGAGGCAATAGACTCTAGCGTTTTATTCAAATCTTTCCAAAAATGAATTACTCCTTTTCCGTTTGGAACAGGAAACGACATAAAAGGATCTAAATCGATATATTCCAATCCATATTTCGTTAACTCTAACGACTCAATGATTCCAGTTTGATGAATCATAATATGAGCCGATGAACCAACATCCATTCGAAAACCTTCCGGATAGTTCTCACTCTGAAACATGGTTTCTGTACAAACTGCGCCACCTATTGTATCTCTTCGCTCTAAAACAAGAACTTTATATCCATTTTTTGCGAGAAAACAAGCTGTAATTAATCCATTATGACCAGAACCAATTACGATAACATCAGCAGATTGCATAAAACTTTGTATTTGATGAATATGAATGTTGAAAGATAGTGCATATAGATCAAAATTATTGTTTGAATCTTACTTCTAAAAACAGGATTCATCATCTTTCAATCAAATAAACTAATACTTTGGTGAATGAGCCAAACTCAAAAGTCGATTTATATTTCGACCTTCTAACTTCAGTGAATTGCCAAATGTTTTGCTGAAAACTACTTTTTGAGGTAAACGCATCACTAGTAATTGAACTAGTAAAGTGTGACAAATGAGAGTACTCTAACATCTTTCATTTTTAGTTTTTGTGCCTTTCTATTCCTAATGAGTCACAAACTATTTTAATGATGTACTCTTTTTAATGCCAGCTCATTGTTGGAGTTTCAACATGAAGTCCACGCCATAAAGTTGATTTTCAGTTTTTACACTTCCAAATCCCTAGAATTCACCCAATATTTTGCTAAAACTACTTCTCAGGGCTAATTAAACAGGGAATGATGAAACCCATTATTGATTTAAGAGCTCAAATCAATTGACTTCATTCCTTCAATTAAAGGTGTATACTAAGCTTTCTACTTATACCTTTTTAAAATTCGGAATAAAAAAAACTTTTAGTATATTAAGACTTAAATATATTAATACATTTATACCTATTTTATTCATTTAGATTTTATTCCTGATTAAATAAACATGTGCTAAACATCTAATTCTCCAATGTATGCAAAAGTTTCTAACTAAAAGCTTATTAGCAGGTTCAATTTTATTGGCCTTAAATTTTATTGGTTTTTATATCAATATGTTTTTTTTCCCCAGTATTGCAGAGCAATATTTTAGCCCAACTTTTGATATGAGCGGTTATAAAGGTATTTTATTTCTTTTACATCCTTTTGTATTGAGCTTTTCTCTTGCTTGGTTTTGGTTAGGTTTTAAAGATCAACTTTCTGGCTCAATTTGGGTAAAAGGACTTGAACTTGGTTTGGTTTATGGCGCAATAGCAGTTTTTCCATCAATGTGGATGATTTTAAGTGCTTTTGATGTGACTCCTGCTCTTGTTATTACATGGTTAATTCATGGAATAATTCAAGGAACTGTTGTTGGTGTAATTTATGCCAAAATAAATCCTTAAAAGATAAATAACCTGAGTTCGGCATTAGACTTTTGGTATTTTGCTTAGTATCCAATAGGGAAACTAATGAAAACACATTCTACTAAAAGTTAGGCTAAAGACCATTTGCAACGATTTAAAAAACAATGACATGTTATCTTGAAATTTACTTCTAATTATGCACTAATTGTATTTCATGGAATCGAATACTTTGAAATCGTTTCTCAGTTCCGATGCAATAATCTGGATTACATTTTGTTTCACAATAATTTAAGTTAATAAGAGATACATTCATCGTTGCAAAGTCAAATGATTTATTCTAACCAGTTTTAAATATCTATTTTATCACTAACTCTGATAAATAGTAAAAGTTTAGTGGACAATCAGTCAATCTGGGTTATCATATTATATTATTTTATTTTCACATTGATTTGATTACGATATGGAATTCAACCCTAAACATAATTGCCCCAATTTACTGGTTGATTTTTAAGTAATAAAAAAGCAATCCAAATGAACTGCTTTTTTCAATTTAACAAAGTGATTTATGCAATATCGAATCGATCGAGCATCATTACTTTATTCCATGTGGCTACAAAGTCATTTACAAACTTTTCGCTACCATCTGCGCAGCCATAAACTTCTGCGATTGCACGTAATTCTGTATTTGATCCAAAAATCAAATCAACACGAGTTGCCATCCATTTTCTGTTTCCAGTTTTACGATCGGTTCCCATAAATGCATTTGAACCAGAATCCAGTGCTTTCCATGATGTTCCGAAATCTAAGAGATTTACGAAGAAATCATTCGTTAATTGACCAGGCTTGTCGGTAAATACGCCATAGTTTGAACCATCATAGTTAGTGTTTAATACACGCATTCCACCAAGTAAAGCGGTCATTTCTGCTGTTGTGAGAGTCATTAACTGCGCTTTATCGATTAGTAATTCTTCTGTCGAAACGGAATATTTATTTTTTGAATAATTTCGGAATCCATCAGCAATGGGTTCTAGTACTGCAAATGAATCAACATCTGTTTGCTCTTGACTTGCATCAGTTCTTCCGGGAGAGTAGGGAACCTCTACTGAATGTCCAGCTTCATTTGCTGCTTTTTCAATAGCTATGCATCCGCCTAATACGATTATATCAGCTAAAGAAACCTTTTTATTTCCACTTTGCGCAGTATTAAAATCTTCTTGAACACGTTCTAATGTGCCTAAAACTGTTGATAATTGGGATGGATTATTAACAGCCCAGAATTTCATTGGCTCTAAACGAATTCGTGCACCATTTGCTCCACCACGTTTATCAGAACCACGGAAGGTTGAAGCCGAAGCCCAAGCGGTCGATACTAATTGAGAAACAGTTAAACCTGAAGCTGAAATACTAGCTTTTAACGCTGCAACATCGTTTACATCAATTAAATCGTGATTAACAGCAGGAACTGGATCTTGCCAAACAAGCACTTCTGAAGGAACCTCTGAGCCTAAATAACGAGAAATCGGCCCCATGTCACGATGTGTTAATTTAAACCAAGCACGTGCGAAAGCATCAGCAAATTGATTTGGATTTTCATAAAAACGACGTGAAATTTTTTCATAGGCTGGATCAACCCGTAATGCTAAATCTGTAGTTAACATCATTGGAGCATGACGTTTTTTTGGATTATGTGCATCAGGTACGCTATTAGCACCAGCTTGCCCTTTTGGCTTCCATTGATGTGCTCCTGCTGGACTTTTTGTTAATTCCCATTCGTAATCAAATAAATTTTCGAAGAAGTTATTACTCCATTGTGTAGGGGTTTTAGTCCAAGCTCCTTCTAGTCCGCTTGAAATAGAATCATCTGCGTTTCCTTTTCCAAAAGTATTTTTCCAACCTAAACCTTGTTCTTCAATAGAAGCAGCAGCTGGTTCACGATCAACATATTTTCCAGGATCTGCAGCACCGTGAGTTTTACCAAATGTGTGTCCACCTGCAATTAAAGCAACGGTTTCTTCATCATTCATAGCCATACGACCAAAAGTCTCACGAATATCTTTTGCTGCTGCAATTGGATCAGGATTTCCGTTTGGTCCTTCTGGATTCACATAAATCAATCCCATTTGAACCGCTGCTAAAGGATTTTCTAAATCACGATCATCAGAATAGCGTTTATCGCCTAACCATTCTGTTTCTGATCCCCAATAAATATCTTGTTCAGGTTCCCAAACGTCTTCACGCCCACCTGCAAAGCCAAACGTTTTAAATCCCATTGACTCTAATGCGCAATTTCCTGCAAGAATCATTAAATCGGCCCATGAGATTTTTTTACCATATTTCTGTTTTACAGGCCATAATAATAAACGAGCTTTATCAAGATTCACATTATCTGGCCAACTATTTAAAGGTGCAAATCGCTGAGTTCCTGAACCTGCACCTCCACGTCCATCATGAATACGATAGGTTCCTGCACTGTGCCATGCCATACGAATGAAAAATGGACCATAATGTCCATAGTCTGCTGGCCACCAATCTTGAGAATCGGTCATTAAATCAAAAATGTCTTTTTTTATTGCTACTAAATCGAGTGAATTGAATTCTTCTGCATAGTTAAAATCTTTATCCATAGGGTTAGACAAAGAGGAATGTTGACGTAGAATGCCAAGATTAAGCTGGTTAGGCCACCAATCACGATTTGAAGCTCCGCGACCTGCACCATGTTTTAACTTATTTCCCGTAAATGGGCACTTACCGTCTGTTGAATGAGAATTATCCATTATACTTATCAATTAAATTATAATTTACAAAGCTAGTATATCCCAAATTAAGCTATAAAGACAATTTGATTTTCGATTTGTTATATAGTTTTTATTGATTGATATGCCGAATTTGATAGGAATAAACGATATTAACCAGAGTACGTGAGAAGAAAGAAAAAAAACCTCCCCCTTTTACCCAAAACTACTATGCTAAAAAAGACGGACGAACTTTAAAAGGGGCAATGGGGATTTCAAGATGAACGTAAAATTTTGTACAGAAAATTAGTGAAATCAACTTCTAAAGGTTTATTAGCACTTAATGCTCATCATTCAATCATCCGACGTGAAACTATAATTTAAATTGATTGAAAACGCAAGAATATCAAACCAGTGTTTTTTAAACTTAACCTTTACTGAGTAAAATGATAGATCTCGTTAAACACTCACAAAACTAACTTTAGAACAAATTGAAAATAATAACCTGAGTTCGGTATAAGGATTAGTACATAGTTTTAATCAAAACAAAGAATAACGAATGGAGAAGGTCATTTGGCTTAAGAAGCACAAGCGGACGCTTGCGCTAGAGCTAAATTTTTACATGTTTTATTTTAATTTCTTATCCCGAACACAGGTAAATAATAATTTAAACTGAGTTCAGCTTTTAAAATTAAAGAAAAATATCAGCTAAAAGTTTCTATCACAAATGCTTACGCAATCTAGCAACTGGCAATCTTGCCTCTTCCCTATACTTCGTAACTGTTCTTCTTGCAATCGGGAATCCACGTTTCTTCATTTCTTCTACTATTTCCTGATCACTTAATGGTTTTAATTTATCTTCTTCAGCAATGATTTTTCCAATCATATCTTTGAGCTCTAGATTGGCTACCATTTTCCCAGATTCCGTCTCCATCTTCTCATTAAAGAAGTATTTTAATTCAAAAACACCAAAAACAGTTTGCACATATTTCCCATTGGTTACTCGAGAAATAGTAGAAATATCCATCCCAATTCGATCAGAAACATCTTTTAAAATCATGGGCTTCATCCCTTCTCCAGATTTGAAAAAATCTGCTTGGAGCGCCACAATGGTCTGCATCACATTCATTAAGGTTTGCTGCCGTTGGCGAATAGAGTCAATAAACCATTTTGCTGAATCAATTTTTGCTTTTATAAAAGTTTGTGTTTCACGAATTTCTGGAACAGTACTTTTCTTGTTTTTTATATCATTCCACATGTCTCTGTAATGTGGTGAAATTCTAAGACTTGGCGCGTTTCTTTGATTCAAGGTAACTAAGAAATCACCTTCTTCTTCTATCCCGGTTTCTTCATTTTCTATTCCTGGAACGTATTTCACATCAAAATCAGGAATTACATAATTGCCCGCTAAACTGTCTGGCGTTTCAACCAAACCCGGACGCGGGTCAAGCTGCCGTACACAACTATAAACAGCTTTTATATCTTCTTCATCACAATGGTACTTTTGAATCAGTTTGGCAAAGTGCTTCTTTTCGAATAAATCCCAATCATTTTTCAAAATTTTATACGCCAAATTTTTGCCATCAATTGAATTTTCAGTAAGCTCTAATTGAATCAATAGACATTCTCTTAAATCTCTTGCAGCTATTCCAGGCGGATCTAAACGTTGAATTTGTTTTAAGACGTGCTCAATTTCTTCTTCCATTACCAATTTGGAATAATTGAAAGCAATAGTATCAATAATGGCCTGAATATCACGACGCAAATACCCATCATCGTCTAATGAACCTAAAATCTCAGAAGCGATAATTTCTTCACGCTCATTCAATTTCAATAATTGTACTTGATTTTCGAGTTCTTCTAAAAGCGACTCGTAATAAGGTTTAGGTAAATCTCGAATCTCGTCCAAATCTGGATTTAATGGAGCTTTGTATGATTCTGTTTCATCTGCATGAAGTAATTCATCCCAATCATCATCATCAATTTTACCAATCTCTTCATTGGTCTCGATTTCTTCTAATGGCGACTCCTCTTTCTCATTAGAAGCTTCTTTTTCTTCTTTTTCTCTAGCTAATTCAGGATTAGAATCATCAAATGAATCTTGAAGAGTAATTTGAGATTCATCAAATGAATCCATTTCTTCAAGAACAGGATTTTGCTCCATCTCTTCTTTTATTCGTTGTTCAAGAGCTAGGGTGGGCAGTTGTAATAATTTTATGTACTGAATCTGTTGAGGTGATAATTTCTGACTCAGTGTTTGTTTTTGGCTTAAAAACTGTCCGTGTCGAATCATAAGCTGTACGGTTTTCTAACAAGTTCAACAGTTTGCAAAAAGGTCTCATACCAGGCTTTTCCATATTTACGGATTAATGGAGCACTGATAAAATCAGATAAATAAATTCCTTCTTTTTTACCTCTGTCGCAGGCAGGAGAACAAATACTCGGTACATACTGATAATTGGCATAGTCAATATCTGCTATTCGAGTAATGCGAATGGGGAATAAATGACAAGAAATGGGTTTTTCCCAATAAAATCGGTCTTCTTGATAAGCTTTTTGTATGGCGCAAAGCGCAGTATTTCTCTCATCGTAAACCACAAATACACAAGCTTCTTGGTCTGTACAAGCTAATTCATAAGTTCCACGATCTGATTCAATAATTAACCCATTTTTTTCAACTTCTTCGATTGCTTCAGGTCGTAGCTCATTTTTTAATTGGGCATAAGCTTTCTTTAATACAGGGATTTCTTTTTTTTCTACAGGAGCACCAGCATCTCCTACTACACAGCAAGCGCCTTTACAACGACCTAAATCGCATGCAAACTTAACGGTAGCAATATCATCGGAAAGAATTACATTGTCAATTTGAAACATGCATCAAATTTAATACCAAATGGTCTTTTTGTCTAATTAAATTTTAAAAATTATAAAAATAAATGAGGGAAAGAGAAAATGGCGGATTGCGGATTGCGGATTGCGGATTGCGGATTGCGGATTGCGGAAGTTTAAATCAGAATATTTGATTTAAAAAGAGAGACATATGAAATCTTACTTTTTTTTCTCATCGTTCCTTAATCATTTCTCATTTTTATTCGAAGATATCTCAATTACGATTCATTCACAGTTCTTACTTTTGAAAAAAGGGCAATAACTCATCTCCGGTCGACATGACTCGTTTTTTAATTCAAAATTAAAAATTTCCCCTTAAACCTCTCACCTCTCACCTAAAAAACATACTAAGCAATTTCTTATATTTCTTTTATGAAAAACGCAGCTATTCTATTTTTGCTACTTTCGGTTTCTATTTTAAACCAATGCACCAAACCTGTTGGTCAATATATTGAATTCAATCTCATTCCTGACCAAAACACAACATTTACTATCGAAGAAATTCCTCTCCATTATAAATACAGTCCCAAAATTGTAGATTCTATTTATTACAAAGCTGGGAAAGATAACTATTTTACAAGTAAATCAACTATTCCTAAAATTGTATTTCTAAAATCAAATGATTTTTTCTTCCCAATTTATCTTGATGGAAAATCTGCTTTAAAACTTAGTTATAATCGTACCGCACAAGACAGACCCATTCAAATTGAAGGTTATAAAGGGAATTTTTTAGAAATCTATTACGATTTACTTAAAACTGAAAAACCAATGCGTGAAGCTCTTGCGCGTGAAAAAGCAACGTTTACTAAAGGGGAATCAAACACCTATATCCGCATTTTAGATGATATTCAGAGCAATAGAAAATCTATTCTACCAAAAACTCCCTACGAATTTATGTATTGGGCCTCATTAGGTGAATATTATGTGGCACAAATTGAGAATATCTCAAAGTCAAAAATGAACCAAACAGAAGCAACCAAAAGTCGTGCTCAAATTATTGAATCAGCCGAAAAAGCTGGGTTCTTTAAAATAAAATCTTTGGAGAGTCAACGAGCAGGAATTCGAGATTTCACCAATGCTTGGGCTCATAGTTATGGCATTGCAGACTCAGTTCGGAGAAAAGAAAAAAAAGACTTGTTGATCTATGATGTGAATCGATTAGCCTACCCTATTTTGAATAAACGTCGTGAAGAAGTTGTTCATAGAATTACTGAAGACCGAGCTAGAGCTTATGCCGATTTATTCCTAACTGCTGAACGCCTCGGTGAAGCGCCCTACGATGAAGCACAAAAAGTTGTTTTAAGATTTGTTCAAACCTATTCAGATAATTATCCTGATTATGCCAATTTAATCGCCGACCTTAACGAACAAATCCGTCGTGTTCAACCTGGACAAAAGGCCTTTGATTTCTCCTTTCCTGATATAAATGGAAAACCCGTTTCTATGTCTGATTTCAAAGGAAAGATTGTTTATTTAGATTTTTGGGCAACTTGGTGTTCCCCTTGTTTAGAAGAATTTCTATCTATGAAAAAAGTTTACGCACAGATTGATACTTCAAAAACAGTATTTATAAGTATTGGATTGGATCAGGATAAAGAAGTTTGGGAATCTAGTCTTAACCATTATGATTTAACTTGGATAAATTTATACGGTGGCAAAGAATTTCAAAATGAATTATTTATAAAATATCGCGGTGGTGGTATTCCTTTAACGGTTTTGATTGGCAAAGATGGTAAAATAGAACACTATAATGATGTGAGAGCAAGTTTCAATCTCAAAGACATTATAAGTGATTTAGAATTTTCCTACTAATTTTTATTAAAAAACGGTTTGTAATAATCCAAAAAACTTCAGAACCAAATATCTGTTATTTTTGGTTAGAACTTTCTTTGAAAAATCGTTTTAACCCGAATACACTACATTTCACACAATTTTAAGTGTTCAAAACTGAAATATTAACTTGCTCCTAAAAGTAGTTTTCAGCATAATTGTTGGCAAATTCTTTAGATTTATAAGAGTGAAAACCAAAAATTCGACTTTTTTTTAGTGGGCACAAAATGCAAGCAGCATTTTTCTTCGTACATAAAAAAAACTGTACTTCATCAAGCTGAAAAATAATCAGTTTTTCTGCTTTAATTACCTAGTCATATAAAAAATTAATAATAACCAGAAAGCATGTCAAAAAAAGCAATTCTTTTCACGAGTGTTGGTCGCAGAGTTGAGTGGATAGAACAAGTCAAAAACGCCCTTAATCCAGATATTGCTATAATTACCGCTGATTTAAACGCACAAGCACCAGCGCATTTATTTTCACACAAAGCCGCAGTATTACCTAATGTATTTGAACAAGATTTTGCAGGACGATTATTAGATTTGTGTCAAGCAGAGCAGATTAGCCACGTTTTTCCTCTTATTGATACCGAATTACAAGTTTATGCTTCCATCAAAAAAGAGCTAGCCTTATTTGGCGTTGACATTGTTGTTTCTGAAAGATTAGCTATTGATCTTTGTCGAGATAAATTCAGTTTTGGGATTTTTTTGGAAGAAAAAGGCATTCAAACTCCAAAAATTTTCAGCACAGTCGAAGAATTAGAATCAGGAAAACGCTATTGCTTAAGACCTAGATTTGGAAGCAGAAGTGTTGGAATGAGGCAATTAAATGCTAAAGATGCACAAAAATTAATTAGAAGAAGAGATTCCGTAATCACAGAATGGATTTCAGGAACAGAATATAGTATTGATATTATTGCAGATGGAAAAGGTAAAACTTTGGTCTGCGTTCCAAGAAAACGCATTTTAATTCGTGATGGAGAATCAATAATCGGAGAAACTGTTCAACATGAAGAACTCATTGAACTCTCAAAACAAATTGTTCAATCTATTCATGGTTTATATGGACCACTCTGTTTACAAGCGATTCAAAATGAAGATGGGATTTTTGTAACTGAGTTGAACGCACGTTTTGGTGGCGGAATTACTCTAAGTGAAGCAGCTGGAGCAGGATTTACGGAATGGATTAAATCATTAGTGAATCAAACCCCTTTCCAAGCTCCTAATTGGGAGAATGGCAAAAAAATGTATCGATATTTAAAAGGGATCTATAAGTAAAATTTATTCAAATTCAGACTTCGTGTCTATAAAAAAAGATAGCGGGTTTCGCAAAAAACGGTAATCCCTACTCCGAAACGATTCGATGAACCTCGAAGTACTAACTCAGTCAAAATCTTTTTACGCCATAAGCACTTCTTTTATATAGGTTAAGTTCATAGGCTTAGATGCTGAGTCACTGCCCAGCATGACCAAATAATAGATATGAACTAAGCTCAATAGGTTGCGAACTAGCTCTTGTTTTCATTAATATGCTACATAAAATCGTTAACAAAATCATTCACTTTACAAAATGTCAAAGTCCGAATTTGAGTTAAAGACCTAATTTTTCTCTTAATCTTTCGTACTGACTATCATATAATTTCACATTAATACTAATTAATTCATAACTTTTATCTTCAATCGTTATAGCTATATTATAATCAAGTTCTATTTCTCCTTCAGTTAAACCATCATTATTAAGTTCAAATTCGATTTGCCTATATTGACCAATAATATCTGTGCTATAACTATTTCCGCAATCTGAAGAACCATTTTTTCTGTTACTAAACCATTTTCCATCAATATGAAAAAACTCTTGAATACCACCTATTGTTGCGTCAATTCGTTGAATTTCTAAAAACCGTTTACGGTCATTTACAAGCACCATTTTCCAATAAACATTTCCATTTTTTGCAATCCTCAGAGGATTCTTTTTGAAAATAAGATAGGTTCCTTTATTCATTGGTGTTTCAATTTTCGATTCTTTTTTGTACCAAGCTGAAATCGACTCTGATAAATGACCACCTTCACTCTTTATTTTTAAAAACCACTCTGATTGGGAAATCGTTGTGGACTCTAGTTGAGTCCACGATTCTTTTTCTTTCAACTCCCCCTTATTTTGAGTAAATGAATGTTCAGAAATTAAAAGTAGAAAAATAAATAGTAAAACTTGGTTCATAATTAATTTTAGATTTTACTTTTCCACAATAGGAAAAAACTCTACTTTTTGTTCTCTATTTTTTTCGTTTGCAGCTCCACCAAAAGTATTAATTACATGGTTGATTCCACCACCTTTTCCACTCAAATAAAAGGTGGTCATGTGTTTGAGTTGTACTTTGGGGTTTTCCGGAACTTCTATGGCTCTATCAGCGAAAATAGGGCCTTCTCTGAATGTGTTATAAATTCCTAAACCCCAAGCATTATGTTCTTGAACATGATCTGCAACTTTGTAACTTGCATATCCATTTACATCTCCGTGCTTCCAGTCTTCTTGTGTTGGCGGATCATAAGGCATTTCACTTTGATAAAAATAGGTTCTACCTCGCTCTCCATTCCATAAGGTTTGATATTCGGTAAAATGCTCAACAAAAAGTCCGTAAATCGTTACATCATTGCCATTTACGATGAGTCCATTTTCACCCAAATTCACATCCCATCCTGGACTTTTTACCGCACTTGGACCGTGATCAGCACGCCACAACCAAAAATGATCGGCAATTACATTATTGCTATTTATGATAACACAAGATGTTGCCGTTCCTGCTTTATCTGTTCCAACTCTGCAAAATACATCAAACAAAAACGTTGGGTTTTCTTTGTGAATAGCTTTACTTTTTTCTTCCCCAACTTGAAGTAATACATCTGAACGCATTGGACCTGCATGAAATGTAATTCCTGCCAAACTAACGCCTTCGACATCAGCAATTTTCATGGCTTTTTTTCCTGTTGTTGGAATTATGGATGGTAAACCAATTCCCAAAATCACGGTTCCAGGTTTGTTCACTTCAATGGTTTCCGTCAAATAATATCTTCCTGGTGTAATCAACAAATGTTTCCCATCTTTTAAAGCTTTGTTGATGGATTCGCTGTTATCCACTTCTTCTTTTACGATGTAAACATCTTTGAAATCAATTTCTTTGCCTTTTAGATTTCCTTCTGTCCAATCAGGACCTGAAACTGATGCTCGAAGAGCTGGCACGAAAATCTTGTACTTATCGTTTTTATCCAAAAACAAAAAGGGTTTTTCTCGAATTAAAGGAGTTTCATCGATTGTTGTGAATGGAGGTTTTGGCCATTGTTCAGCTGGAGCATTTTTTACGCCAAGAAAAACCATGTTCCAAACAAAACCATCCCATTTACCAATACTGCTGTTTCTAGTAAAGTATTGCTGCTGTGTTCCCGATGTTATAGTTCCATCAACTACTGAATTTCCTAGAAATCCGCCGCTTGTATATCCATCTTTAGAAAATCCTAAATCTCCTTTAATATGCATTCTTCTCATAGGCGCTGCTTGAGATGTCACCCAAAAGTTTTTCCCACCTTTTGGTACGACCATCATGTTTTCAGCACTTCTCCAAAAGTTAGACAATGCGGTTCTACGAACTTGGCGAGATTCAACCGCACCACGAATAGTAACACCTGAAGGAAGTTTTCCCAGACCTGAAATTTGTGTGTAATATCCTGCATAAACATCCAAATCGTACACTCCTGACTTAAAAAGAAAAGCAACACGATTAGGACCAAACTCTCTTTCTCTATCATCTTGGAAAGTAGATATGCTATCTATTAGAGATTGCATCTGCTCCATTTTCATGGTATCTGAATATACATATACGTTTTTTCCAAAATCTATTTCATTAATAGGAATTGATTTAGGTTGAGAACAAGCTATGGTAATAGCTGCGACAACTAAAGTGGGGATAAATCTTACAGCAAATTTCATAAGAATGGAGATTTAGACGATGATATTACCAGAAATGAAAGCCAAGACTATTGATTAGTTTTTATTCAACTCAATTAAACGCTTTGACTTGTTGCAAAATAAGTATCATGACTTGCTTTCTCAAAATCTTATGATCGATTTCACGAGTATTTACTTCTGTTAATAGAATTCTTTTTTTTCAGAGGATTTATGATAACCTGAGTTCGGGATAAGAAATAAATAATACAACTGGTATAAAAAACTACCGTCATTTGGCTTCGCAGTGCCTTCGGTATCGTTGACACTCTCAAAGCGCCGCAAAGCGAAAAACGGAATCTTTGCCCAATTGGGAGTTAAATTCGAGATTTCATTCTCACCTAATAACCCGAATAACTTTAACCGGACACAATTCAGCAGCTTTTCTATTCGATTCCTCTTCCGCTT
>CAZNTR010000034.1:0-25901 GCA_964575925.1 uncultured Chitinophagales bacterium | reverse complement strand
CAAAACTAAGTCCAGACCAAAAAAGCGTGCGTTTCATATTAAGATGACTTTCTAAGAGTAGTGAATTGATTTTGCTCGTATAGTTCGGTCATTGCTTTTGCTGCATTTTCCCAAGTGTATTGTTTAGCAACTTGCACTGCGCGATTTTCGAGTGAGGCTTTTGTTTGTGGCTTATAAAAAACTTCCCTAACCGCCTCAGCTAAATGTTTTGGAGTTGGTTCGGTTACCATAGCGCCCCATTTTAACACTTCTTCTAATGATCCTCTGTTTGAAGAAATCGTAGCAGTTCCACAGGCCATTGCTTCTAAGGGTGGAAAACCAAAACCTTCGTACAACGAAGCATAAACAAATAAATCAGCGGTAGCTAAAAAGGATCTCAATGCTGAATTTGGAATAAATCCACGGAAAAAAACATTTTTTAAACCAAGAGATTCGCTTAATTGTGAAAGTCCGGTGCTTTCAGGATGGCCGCCGCCAATTTCGATGCGGACAGGAATGTTCCAATCTTGAAGTAATTTTGCCATGTGAATAATAGATTCAACGTTTTTGTATCCACCCAACCCACCGATGTAGCGAATAGTAAACACGTCATTTTTAACTTTTACCGGATCTGCATAAAACATGTCGTGATTAATGCCATTGTAAACCACTTTAATTTTTTCAGGTGAAATTCCGGCTTGTTCAATTAAATCTTGTTTCGATTTTTTTGAAACAACAATTAACTTTTCGCTTAATTCAGCTGCTTTTTTAAGTTGATGTTTGTACATCAAAAAAGATGCTTTTGATTGTGGAAAAAGAAAAGGAATAGCATCGTGAACCGTTGTAAATAAACGTGCGGGCTGTTTTTCTAAGAGTTGTTTGTTTACCGCAAAAGCTGCATCAACATAATCGGCTTGTAGTATAGTTGTTTGTTCATTTTTAATGGCTTTTTGCAAATAATAAGGCGCAACATAATGGCGTAATTGTTTGAGAGAGCGATAAGGATAGGTTTTAAATAAGTCGTTTTCGCCTTCTTTTCTGAACCCGTTCACTTCATGTCCCAATGTTACTAAAGCTTGAGAAAGCTCTTCAGAATAGCGGCCGATTCCACATTGTAAGTTTGCGCAGGAGATAAAGGAAATTTTCATAGCGTGTATTTTTTTGATTCACGCTAAAGGTAGAGAAGGATTATCGCTGATTCGGATTTTACTCGATGAATTCGTTTTTTTAGGGGATAAATGAAAATGATTGGATGACTGAGATTGTTTGAACCCAGATGTCCTAGAAATGAATACACGAATTGGATTGAAAAATCTATCTTAACTTCGATAAATACTTGTTTTTATTATTTTAGTTGAAATTTTTATAAAAGTACAAGTAGAAAGTCTAAAATTTAGAAAAGTACTAACAATTCTGATTTTAGATTGGTAAAGATTTACACCTGATTGTAGCTTGATGAATCTAGATGAACTTGGATAATTTGTTTAAGCATAGCGTGGTGATTCATCTTCTACAAGTATTTAAAATCTTGGGTTAAGATGTTCAAACAAAGGGATTCAAAACGTAGAAACAGATTTTGAAGTAAACCAGTAAACCTGTTCAAATCGGAGTAAAAGCAATAAAAAAACCAAGGAAATTTTATAGCCCGAATTGTCATTCAGACTAATAGTTTCTTTTGCATCAATTAAGTTAAGCCGCACTTTAAAGTAAAATTTTAGTTTTGAATTTCAGATAAATAAGAGTGAATAATTCCGGTTAACATCTTAATATCAATTGGTTTACTAATATAGTTATCCATTCCATACTCGATACACTTCTCCCGTTCACCTAAAACAACTCCCGCTGTGAGTGCAATAATTGGAACTGGTTTAATATGGTGTAATTGTTCAAAAGTTCGAATTTCTTTTGTTGCTGTAAATCCATCTTTAACGGGCATTTGAATATCCATTAAAACCAGTTTCGGTTGCTGCTCTTTATACATTTTTACGGCAATTTCACCATTAATAGATTCTAGAATGGTTGCATTAGGTAATAAATTACTTACAATTTTTTTGGTAAGAACCATATTCATTTGTACATCATCAACGATGAGTACACAGAGGTCTATCTTATCATTAAACTGTAAATCTGCGTGCGTGGTATTCGGTTTAGGCTCATTTTTTAAGTCGGTTTCATTTATTTGAGCAATTTTTGCTAAAATCGAATATAAATCTTTGGCCTTTATAGGTTTAACCAATTTAAATTGAATAGATAATTCCTTACACTCTTGAATAATCTTTGCATCGTCAGATGAACTATGTAAAAGAATAACAGGTCTTTCCGTTTCAGAAATATTTAATTTTGAACGAATCATTTTAACGGTTTCAATTCCTGTAAAAACAGGCATTTGATAATCAATAAGAATAACATCGTAATCCCGTTTTTCTTCAAGATGTTTTAAGGCCGCAAAACCATTTTCTGCTTGTTCACTTTCGATCCCCCATTGAGCAAGTGTGTGCTTTAAAATGATTCTATTGTTTTCATTATCATCAATAATGAGTACTCTTTTTATCGAATGGATAGTTGAGAGTTCATATTTAGGAGAATTTTCAAATTCCAATTCTAATTCAAAACTGAATTCACTTCCATTTCCATATTCACTTTGCAAATGAATGTGACTCCCCATTTTTTCGGCTAATAAGTTGGAAATTACTAATCCTAAGCCTGTTCCCCCAAATTTTCTAGTGATGGAAGCATCAGCTTGAGCAAAAACTTTGAACAGCTTTTTTTGATCTTCCTCTGAAATTCCAATTCCAGTGTCTCTAACAGAAAAAGTAAACTTATTTGTAGATGGTTTATGGGTTAAAGAAATCTCAATTTCACCTTTGCTAGTAAATTTGACCGCATTACTCAAGAGATTTACCAAAATTTGTTTCAAACGAACGGGATCAACAAATACATATCTCGGCACATTTGTTGAAACATTCATCAAGAGTTCAATGCCTTTTTTTGCGGTATTAAATTTAACAATATCAGCGGTTTGTTCTATAACTTCAATTATGTCCGTTTTAACCATGTCTAGTTCAAATCTACCAGATTCAATTTTTGACAAATCTAGGATATCGTTAATGATTCCCATTAGTGTATTTGCAGAAGTTATGGTGTTTTCCACATACATTTTTTGATCGGTGCTCAAGCTCGTATTTACTAATAACTCTGTAAATCCTATAACGCCATTTAATGGTGTCCGAATTTCATGACTCATATTAGCTAAAAAAGCGGATTTTGCTTGATTGGCTGTTTCCGCTAATTCTCTAGCCTGGATATTTTCTTGTTCAAACTGCTTCATTTTGGTTATGTCGCTAATAATTCCATCGACCCGAATTGGATTTCCATCTTTATCCTTAATGATTTTTGATCGGTTTTTAACCCATTTTAGACGTTTTGATTTCGTTTCAATTCGGTATTCTTTTTCAAAAAAACCATTTTTTTGTAGTTCTTCATAGATCTCTGAAATGATAAAAGCATCATCGGGATGAATTACTTTTTGCCATAATTGGGTATCTGTAGCAAAATCGTTGAGGGGATAACCATATAATTTTTCAGCAGATGGAGTTATATAAAGTAATTCATAGTTAGGTAGTTTTGAGGACCAAACTACATCATCAATTTCGTTAAAAACACTTTCTAATTTCTGTTTTGCTACGTCAAGTTCAGTTTGTGTTTTTGTGCGTAAACTAACATTAACAAGCATTTGCGCAAATAATGTAAGGAGTTGTTTTTCCTTTTCAGTATAAGAATACTGCTGTTTTACACTATCAAAACCCACAAAACCAAGGCAATTATGCTGATGCATTAAAGGTATCGCCAATAAACTTTGAATGGATTGACTCGAAAGTAATTCTTTTAAATTGGAGTCGGGAAGCATATCAACATCTTCAATATCCATAGACTCCCCATTTTTGTGCGTATTAACCCACTCTACTATAAAGTCTAATGGAATATTTTGCAAGTTTTCAAGTTGTGGCTCTATTCCATCTGCGCACCATTCGTGAGAATTACTTGCTGTGAACTGTTCAAAATCATAATTAAAAATATAGGTCCGATCTGCTTGTACAAACTCACCTAATTCTTTTAAAGACTTATCCACAAGTTTATCTAAATCTTTAAGGGGAACATTAATGTAATCAGATGCGATTTTCATCAACAAATCTTGTAATTCTGTTTGTTGTTTAAGTTCTTTTTCGAACGATTTTCGATCGGTAATATCTCGAGAGATAGCAATAATGTAACCTTTGCCATCTAGCTCTTTATAGGTAACGGTTACTTCAACAGGAATTAGATTTCCGGATTTTTGGTTAACATTTGCGCTTTCAATAATAATATGTTCTTTTTGTTTTAGTTCCTTTATATGATTTTCCCAATTAGCCGGGTTTCTGAATAAAGGTTCAAAGTGTTCAACTCGATATAAATGAATATCTTTTTTGTCCATGCCAAGGCGCTGAGATGCTACATCATTCACGTAAACAAGATTCCCAAATTCATCGGCAACTTGAAGAGCATCCGTACTTAAATTGATGAAGTTTTCTAACAAGGAAAGACGATCATTTGTTGTTTTTAATTCCTGTTGTTGAATCTCACGATGTTTTAATTCTCTTGCTAAAACTAGATGTGCACCAAAATGTTTGGCGAGTGATGCTAATTCATTTTTTATAAAAAGATCAAAAGCTTGTGTTCTTCCAATAATGAGTTCCCCGAAATCAGATAATTTATAGCTATAAAAGTGAGTTCCTTCAACTTCAGTGTACTTTATTTCATCCTGTTCATTTTTTTCTGTATAAAATTGATTTATAATTTGTCTAAGATTTGAATTTGATGAGAATACTTCAGGATAAATATGGGTTATTTCCATTTTATCACGATTGGGTTGAGTAATACAGGCAACTGTACAATTCAATTTTTTCAGGAATAAGGGTAAGGTGTTTTCTAATAGGGTTTCTTCATTTTGCCCTGTTGAAATGGAAATAAATAATTCCAACAAAATTGTTATTGCCATTTTGTTGTCGATAGCTAGATTTTTTTCAGTTTTCATAGAAATCGAATTAAAGAGCCGTTAAGGCAATGGTTTTATTATACATTTGCAAATAATATTCGCCACAGTTTGCAATTTCTCCAATACTCAAAATTCCATTTAATCTATTTTCAGTAGCCAATAAATTCATCTCAAGTTTAAAATCATCTTTCATATAAAGTACACGAGAAATACAGTCGATGAGGAATAGCCCTGAAATTTCAGTTTTTTGGGGCCATTTCTTTAGAGCTTTTTTTCTAGCTTCCTTAGCGCCTTCTAATAACCATTCTTTTTTTCCATGAAGAATGTGAACAAATTCACCTTCCTGAATTTCATCAACAAATTTAATTGACTGTTTATCGACTACCTGAATAGGATCTCGAACGATAAACTCAGATTGTAATTTTGATATTCCTACAGGGTATGATTTTGCAATATCAAAAAAATTTGAATCGGTAAACGTTAAACCTGAATGTTGTTCAACAATGGTTTTATAATAATTAAAAGCTGGTTTCCAGTTAAATGATGCAACAATCGAATTGTTTGCTTTGGTTACTCTTATAGGTTCTGAAATTGGTTTCCAACCATGCGCTACACCTGGGGAAAGTTTTTTAGTCATAATCCCAATTGCAAAAGCATTTTGAGCTAACCCCGCATTGCTTAATACGCAAGGTCTTTGCTTAAAACTTAATGAGCCTGCTCCTCCGCCCAAATAACTTAAGGTTAAGCCAAAGAAGTTATAAATTTGGTCGAGAGCTTTATGTTTAAGTGGCGCAAATGCATCTGCAAAAATAAGTAAAGAGGAGGGTTCTTCTTGCAAATCACGAATCAAGAATTGGAGTTCCAGATGAATATCTGCAATACCAGAATCTAATCGTAAGAGTTTGGTTTGAATGGAAAAACTTAACCCAATTAATAAAATACCCGTTTTTTTACGATCACTCTCACAAATAACTTCAGGAAAAATTCCCCCTATAATTGGTTTTTGAAATGTTTGTAATAGGTGATTTAATTCTTCAATTTCAAATTGTTCGGCTTCTGTTATAAAACATAATACACTTTTAATAGTAGCTGAACTTGATAAGGTTTCCAGACTTTCTTGTAGAATCTGTTTTGAATATGTTTGAATATATAGGTGTTGTTTCATAAAGAGTTTTCTATTCTCCTCTTGCTAGAAGTATCTTTTACTTTAATGGTTTCAATAATATGATTATATAAAAAATGATTTTTAAGCTTACTTTAAAAAGTAGTTTTTAGCAAATTAATCGGCGAATATTCTCGATATAAAAGTGCGAAAATCGACAAATTCGACTTTTGGAGTGGCTCCATTTTATGTTTAAGCCTACTTTGATATGTAGTGCTTAGCACAATAAGCCCTCATTTACTAAAAGATAGAATCTGTGTGCCGAAATGTTCAATTTTTTATAGCTAGTTCCAAATTTATAATTTATAATTAGCATTCTGCGTAAGAATGTAGTTAAGTAATTACTAGGATAAGATTGGCAATGGTTGAATTCAAAAAAAATAAACCGAGTTTTAAGTGATGTTTGTGAATATCTACTCATCTAAAATAGCTTTTTATACACATCTTTGGTTAAATGAGCCGTTTTATTCCACGAATAACGCTTTACCCAATCAAGTCCTTTCTGGCTTAATAGATTTCGTTTTTCAGCATCCAATAAGAGGGTTTCCATTTTTGTGAAAAGATCTTCAACATCATAGTCAAATAACTCAGAGCCTCCACCTGAAATTTCACTTAATGATCCTCCATTGGCACACAGAACTGGAGTTCCGCAAGCCATTGCCTCTAAAGGCGCAAAGCCGAAGCCTTCATAAAGTGAAGGAAAAACAAAAAGATCCGCATCTCGATAAAAATCTGCCATGAATTCATCGGGAATAAATCCAGTAAATCGCACGTTTTTTAAGTTTAAATCAGCAACTAATTTTGGATAAGGTGTTCGTTCGGGATGTGCGCCAGCAATGACTAATTCGATATCGGGATAACGTTGGTAAAGTTTTTGATACGCTTTTACTAGTAAATCAAGATTTTTTCGCTTTCCTAAACCTCCAGAATAAATAATGCGAAACCGTTCACGAGAAAACAAGGCTCTGTTTCCAAGATTAAACTGATCGTGTTCCATTCCGTTTGGAATTGCGAAAACTAAGTTTTCAGGATAATTTGCATACTTTATAGCGTCTTTTTTCGCTTGTTCGCTCACACAAATAATCGGAATTTTGCGTTTTTTAAAGGTTTCAATCGCAGATGCATAATAAGCTTCAAACGGTCCAGATTGTTCGGATTCGTGTAATAAAGACACATCATGCATGGTAATTATGATCTGATCAAATCCAATTTTTACTGCGCCTAAGCCAGATAAAAACCAATGTGCATGTGCTAATTTTGTTTTCTTGGGAACGCCAAATTTTATGAAATAAGGAAGTAATTTAGCGTGATACGAACGGAAACTTTTATAAGAATATCCTTTAATCCAATCGTGTTCATGAAGATAAGAATCAGGATGATTTTTTTTATAAGGTTTGTACCAAGCGTATAAATCTCTAGATTCATGTAGTTGCTTACTGAGTTCAAAACCATAACGGCCAATACCAGAAAGCGCATGTTGGCAAGTAATGTGAGTAATCATAATTTGGGTACCTCTTCAGCCAATGACAACTGTTTAAGTTTGATAAGAACAGCCATTAAAATCCAAAAAAAGACATTAAATGGAATTTTCCCAATAATATCTTGAGCCCATTCAATAAGTAATAGACTGCTCAGGCTTGCAAATAAAGAAATTGAAATAGTCTTAATTTCGCTATTTGATGAAAAACAAGGAAAAATTCCAAGATAAAATAAGCGAAGTAGAACAATGGCATAGATCACCATTCCAAGAGTTCCTAATTCAACAGAAACACGAATATATCCGGAATCTGGTGCAAATTGTGCTAAAGGACTCCAAGGTGAAAAGCGCATTCCCCAAACTCCGGTAGAGCCTAATCCTCCGCCTAGAGGATGAGAAAGAATAAAAGGAGTGATCATTTTCCGATTATCAGCACGAACTTGAAACGAAGCATCTTCTTCAGTTTTAAACGTCGATTGCATGCGTTGAATGTGATAATTAGTAGTCGGCATCACCATTAAAATAGCTAAGAAAAATGCGAGAACGACTCCAATTGAAATGAATTTTACATTTTTAGTAACAACAACAAAAACTCCTAAACTGAAAGGTAAAACGACCATTGCTGTTCTAGTGCCAGAATAAATCATGGCAAAAAAGCTCAATAAAAAGACAAGAATCATAAACCAACGCGATTTCCCTTTTTCAAGCATAAAATAAATCAAACTCGAAGAACTTACGATTCCCATAATCACGCCGAATTGTGCTGGAGAAGTTAAGGTTCCAAAAATACGATATCGCCCCTGAATAAATACCAAACGAAGTGCATCGGCCGCTTGTAAAAAGCGAAACTCAAAACTGAAATAACCGAAAATATGTTGAATAAGTCCCCAAATCGCCGAAATACTCATTAATGTAAACCAAATAAGCAGAATCCTTTTTGCTTTTTGTACACTGTCGATATAATGATATGCGAGAAAAAATAAAAATGGGTAGGCAACAGCAGGACGCATAACGTAAAACCAGGCAATTCGAGAAGGAGCCAAAGGATTTGCGAATTGTACCAAGTGATAAGCAATCCAAACGAGAATGATAATTCCGCCAGGAATAAAAAAATACCCCTTAATTTGATTACGATAGTTCTGATAAACTATACTCACCATTCCAGTCAATAAAGCGCCATCCATAGCAATTCCTATGGGAACATTGGAAAACGACATCAAAAAAGGACCGATTGCCGTTGCGTAAATCATACTCATAAAAAGTAAGAGATAAGGGCTTTGAACGAGTTTGGCTATAAATAATAAACCTGCAACTCCAATTAAAACAAGGATTGCACCTGAAATACCTTTGGAACTTGTAAGTACGGCAATCGCTGACATCAACACAAACAAAACAATTCCTAAAAGTAGTTTTTTAAACTTTTTACTGTCTTTTACAAGAGAATAAGAATCGTTAGAATTGGATGTGAATTTTGCCATAAAGAACGATTACTTTTCTTCTTTTCTGGTATTCAGAAAAGTACCTTTTAGTGATGGTGAGAAGCTTTTTAAAGCTAAAAAACTGTTTTTTAGAGCGATATTCAGCATGGAAAAAACGGAAGAAAAGCTAAATTGATTTCTATGATTAAATAAAAACAAACTGAGACCAAAAGTATAAATAACAGAGGCTATCAAAAATAAAAATGGATTAGAATAGCCCATAAAATGAGCAACAAATTCGAGTAACGTTCCAACAATTAAAATAATGATTTGGAAAGATCTAGGTGGTCTACACAATGAAATACCATAATCAGCAATTCCGAAACGTGTTGAACGAAGTGCTAAACGAAGTAATGGAAAAAACTGTGTGCGAGCATTGTAATATTGATTTCCAAACCAACGGGTGCGTTGTCTAGAGTAGGAATCAATTTCAGTGGTTTTTTCATCTGTAACAACTGAATCCTCATCAAATAACATTTTAATGGATGGTTTGAGTGATAAAAGTTGTATCAATAAATTTTTATCCATTCCTGGAGCTTTGGAGTCCAAATGATGAATCGCACCTGAAAGAAGTTCAAAATCTGCAATAAAACCAGAACCACTTAACTCAATAGGCGCTTTTAGAATGGAACGAGAAGCACGCATCATAGAATCATTTAAGGATTCTGACAAACTATCAAATTGAGAAATAGAAGTAGTGTTACTCGATTGTGCAACTCGTTTACCTTGAATTAAATCAAACTCATTTCGAAATGAGAGCAAACGTTGAAAAGAAATTGTATCAATCTCATTATCCATATCGAGTAAAATCAGATGTTTAGGGTTTAATTCTTTTGCTTTATTTACAGAAAAACGTAAAATAGAATGATATGGATTTCCACTTGTTTCTATGGGTTTTTCCACATGAATACATAAATCAGAATGAAGAGAAATGGCGTCTTCCATTTCTTTTGTGGATTGTTGAAGTACAACAAAGAAATGAACAAAAGGAAAATCCAAAGCTTTTTTCATGCGAGCCAAACGTTCTGGAAAGCCTAAATCTGGTTTAAAAGCTGGAAACAAAACAACTACTGATTCTTGATTTTGCTCGAGATTAGTTGCCAACGGTTTTTTATAAAAAAGTTGGCCTAAAACTATATGCAAACTTGTATAAGCTGAATAAAACAAAAAGTAAGCAGCGATGAAATAGTAGATTTCCATTAAATATACCCTACACTATGTTCTTGTTTTAATTCGAAATGCATAACACGTTTTAACCAAGTTCTGAATTTTGAACGTTCTTTTTCTACTGACATTCCTAAGGCATCCAATTTATCAGCTGGAATTGCATTTAAAACAACTTTCATTCGATCAGAGCCAATTTCTTGTACATATTGATGATCGATAAACGCAGCAACGCGACCTGCTCGGATGGCATAAAGAAAGAAATCGGCCTTATGAACCCATTGTAACCAATCGGTGTACGTAGAGGTTGGTGGTAAAATAATCAATTCAAATCCATTAAAATCGGCTGATTTGGACTCTAAGGGCTCTTTTCTTAACGCTTCTAGTTCAATATCACGAAGATGAACTTGAAAACCAAGTTCTCTTAAATCCGTTTTTAAGTGATGAGCAATTTCATGTCTTCCTTCATTTTCAAAAGCCGAAGTAATGGCAATCGTTTTTGAAGTGGTTTCATTTCGTTGAATAAAATGAGAAACCGCATTTAATTGTTGTTCACGAATGAGCGAAAGTGAAGCCGATAAAGTAGAATCATTTGTGCTAATAATTTCATGAATAGAAGGCAAGCCTGCTACAACTGAAGCTTTTAAATAGTGATGAACGTCTTGAGTTTCCCAAATTCCTTTGTCCATTAATTCCAACACAATGATCACTACCGCAATTAGAATAAAAGCAATAAAAGCAGCAGCAATAACCAATAATTTACGTTTTGTTGATGTTGGTCTAATCGGAATTGTTGGTGCGTCAACCACTAATAATTCATGCTCTCCGGTTCCTGCTTCTACTGTTTTGGCCATGTTTAATTTATTAATTAAAATCAAATACGATTCTTGAGCGGTCTGAATCTCACGCTCCATAGTAGAAATATTTGATTCATAAGGAGCAAATTGAGCAGCAAAAGATTGAATCCTTTTTAACTCAGCTCGTGCTAAAGGCAGTAGCATATTCGTCATTTCTATATCAATCTTATAAGCAATGTATTGCTGAATAAGTTCTTGTTTGGTTCCTCTTATATCAATTGGCGTATTATTTACCAGTTGTTTAAGTAAAGAATTGATTTCACCGACTTGTTCTTCGGAATTTTCTTTTATCTGAACAGCGGCTAATTGTTGTTTTAACTCAATATATCTAGTATTCGATTGTACGCTCGAAGGAATAAGGCTTGTATCTCCAATCGTTTCGCGAATGGTATTTAATGCTTTTTCTTTTGATTTTATGGTTTCATTTAAATTCGCTAATTGAATCTCAATATTCACCATCTGATTCACAATTGCTTTGGTGTGTTCTGGTAAATTGATGATTTTATTAGAGATTTTGTAATTTTCTAAGATGAAGATTTTTTCGTCTAATTGCTTTTTGGCATCCGTAACTAATTTTTCAAATAAATTTTTGTCAGCTTGTAAACGCCCTTTATTAAGTTCTCTGTGAATATCAAGAATATTATTGATTACCAATTCATTGAAATACGCCGCATGAAATGGATTTGAATTTTTTGTATTAATACGAATATAATTTGAATTCCCTTGACGATTTACTTGAAATAAATTCGTTAGCGTTTTTGTGCTTAAGCCGTGTTCTTCTAAATAAATCGTAATTCCAGCATCTAATTCAAAGTATAAATTAGGACTTTCGTGTGCCTCAATTAAGAAATTTAAACGGTTTAGCACTTTAAGGGAATCGCTCCATGGAAAACCAGAATCATGTTTAATCCAGTCCGATTTGCCTTCCATTGCATCACGTAAAATATGTAAACGAATGCGCTCCATGTTCTTACGGGATCGGCTCAACTCCATTATATTTTGAAAATAAGTCGTAATCTCGAACTGTTTGTATTCTTCGTTTGTTAAACTGAGCCCTTTTTGAGTGGGCAAATGCAAATAAAGAGAAGCTTCAGACTCATATTCCATGGATCTATTTCGAGTTAAAAAAATGACAAGTAAAACGACAAGAACCGGTAGAATGATAAATAGATACCAGTTTTTTAGTAGTTCTCTTAGAATTTGCATCACTAAAATCATTAGGAATCTCCTTTATGAGTTAACAAATCTAAGCTGGCTTTCTTTTTCATTACATCATAATACACCATTAAATAACTTTCTTTTGCATCATTAATGGAGTTTAATGCATTTAAATACACACTTATTTCGAGTTCCCCACGCTTAAAGCGTTCTTCAATAAGCGTAAGTTGGTCGGCAATCGTAAAAAAAGTTTGATATCTGATTTCAGATTGCTTAATGGCTAATTCCATATCAAAAAGTAATTCCTGAATTTTTATTGCAATCGTTTGACTCTCAGACTCATAAGCTAATTTTGCATTACTTTTTTGCAATTTTGCAGAACGAATATTGCTCGGCGTAGTAAATAAACGTTCAAAATCTATTTGAAGGCTAATCCCTAATGATGGGAGAACTCCAACTGTTGTTGTTTGAGCCGAATAATCTTGAGAAATGGAAAGAAACTGAACCCCCATTTTAAAACTAGACAACCAACCCATTTTTTCACGATTGATTACTTCTTGTTTATCCGCAACTTCATTAAGTTGAACTTTTAAAATGGCAGATTGTCTTAAAGCTTGTTGAATTAAACTGTCAATACCTTGTTCATTTTTAGTTGGTGGAGTTGGTAGTAAAGCAGAATTTGATTGTGCATTTACGGAATTGAAACTCAAACTCATCCACATTCCTAAAGAAAGAACGATGTAAAAAATAAAAATTGTTGAGGTAGATTTCATGTTCTAAAAGAAAGAATTAAACATTTTCTTGTTGAAAAAGGGCAGGAATGGTTTTGAAAATCAGCCTTATATCGTAGAAAAAGCCGAAATTTTTGGCGTAGATATTATCTAAATCGATTCGTTCCTTAGCTGACATTTCGCCTTTATTACCACGTTTGGTCACTTGCCAGAGACCTGTTAAACCAGCAGGCGCCATAAAACGATACGCTGACTCATCACGCATTAATTGCTCTGCTTCGTAGAGAGGTAATGGTCGATTTCCGACTAGAGACATATCGCCTTTTAGAATATTGATAAACTGAGGTAACTCATCAATTGAAGTGGAACGTAAAAACTGACCTACTTTAGTAACACGAGGGTCGTTTTGGAATTTCATAAATGGAGAGTTTGCTTTTTCGCGTTTTTGATTTAAATAGAAATCCTCGCAAACTTCTTTACCATCACTGTATAAAAGTGGAGAACAAGGTTTGCCAAGGGCAGCACATTTTGGGCAGGATTCAACTACTTCTTCATTTTTCGCATATTGATTTAAATGCTTCATTTGATGGATGCGTAAATCGGCATCAGTAGCCATAGTTCTAAATTTGATTAAATCAAAAATGGTATAATATTGACCAACACGTTTAGAGATATAAATAATTGGCCCTTTTGATTCTAATTTTATTGCTATCGCGACAAGGACTAATAAGGGAGAGATAACAATAAGAAGTGCTAAGGAAAAGAGAATGTCGAAAATCCGTTTTGAACTCATAATAATACTTTTTCTATTTTGATTTATGCAAGATTACGGGCATTAATGCACTATTTAGATAACTTCTCGATTAACACAAGAAAAAGCAGGATGAATTTGTAATTCTGAATTCTGAATTCTGAATTGGAAATTAGTTAAACGTTGTGCATCATGTAAATCTCGAAAACAAGCTCCCCCTTTTGCCCCAGTCTTAACATGCTAAAAAAGATGAATGAACTTTAAATAGATTTCAAGATGCGCAGCAAATTCAAGCAAAATCGTGGTGAAATCCCCCAAACCCCCTTAGGTCAAATTTTCAGCCAAATCGCCTCATACCGTCTCGAAAGGGAGATTTAAGACATTACCTCGAAAAGAAAACTCCCTCTTTAACCTCAGTCTTAACATGCTAAAAAAGAAGGACGAACTTTAAAGAGGGCAGGGGAGATTTCAAGATGCTCAGACAACAGAAAACAGAAGATCAAAATAATCTCACACTTTTTGAGCTTGTTTTGAAGCTTCAACCGCCAAACGATCGACTAAATTATTTTTTACATCGGTACTATGCCCCTTAACTTTTACCCAAACCACTTCGTGTTGCTGCATAACCTCAAGCATTTCCTCCCATAAATCACGATTTTCAACGGGTTTTTTATCCGATTTTATCCAGTTTTTTTGCAACCAACCTTTAATCCAGCCCTTAGTAAATGTGTTGATAATCAATGCGCTATCAGAATGAATAATTGCTTTGCAAGGTTTTTTTAGTGCTCGTAATGCTTCAATAACAGCTCGCATTTCCATTCTGTTATTTGTTGTAGGATTCTCACTTCCCGATAATGTTTTTGATTTGCCATTAAACTCGAGATAAACGCCCCAGCCTCCTGGACCGGGATTGCCCGAACAGGCTCCGTCCGTATAAACAATAATTTCTGGTTTAATCAAAAAAAATCCTGCTTAAAATAATAAGTACAAAACAAAGATGTTTTAATCTAAAAATCGATCTGTAATATCTTGAATTGCTATTTTGGTGGTTTCTGCAGCTTTTCGAACCGAATCTGCCCAATCCATATCTTTTCCTGCATAAATAATACCGCGCGAAGAGTTAATTATCGGAATACCTTTGTGGTTTTCTAAACTCTGCTTTAGTTCATCAACTGAACCTCCTTGCGCACCAACACCAGGAATCAACAAAGATTGATTGGGAGCATGGTTAATTACAGTAGCTAATAAATCGTGATCGTAGGTTGCACCGACAACCATTCCAAGATGCGCAATAGAAGTTTTTTGCATTTCATGTAAATCAGAAGCGATTTGCTCTGAAAAACTTCCCGCTCCTAAACATTGACGTAAATAGTGTTTTGCACCAGGATTAGAAGTAAGAGTTAGCACATACAAAGCCTTACCACTATAATTACAATAAGGCTCGATAGTATCTAATCCCATTAAAGGATTTATAGTGAGAGCATCCACATAAAATTCTTCGAAATAAGCTTTTGCATAATGAGAAGCCGTGTTACCAATATCGCCTCGTTTCGCATCAGCAATAATGATCTTTCCAGATGGAATATGATCAATAACTTTTTTGAAAACCTCTAAGCCTTTGCTTCCCAATGCTTCAAAAAAAGCAAGATTAGGTTTGAATGCACAGGCCTGAGTATGAGTTAACTCGATAACTTCGTGGCAAAAACGTAAAACCAATTCAGAGTCCGACATATTAGACGATGGAAAACATTCTCGAATTTTGTGAACATCAGGATCGAGTCCAATGCATAGAAGTGATTGTGTTTGCTTAACTGATTTCTGAAGTTTCTCTATGTATTTCATGTGAATGCTACGAACTGAATATTTACATGAAAATACGATAATCTAATTAAATAATGGCAGAAAAGAGCCAGATAAAGCCCGATTATTAAATGAATAGGAGTTCAATAACCCAATCTAAGTCATCGTTAGCATTAAGCAAATTATACGAGTACAATACGTAGAATAATAATAAAACAGGTGAACCTTAAAAGCGAGTTCATTTCAAGGTTTCGATTAAATTAACATTGAATCAAACTGCATAAGTGCAATCGTCTAGGATTCTACTTAATCTTTAATCAAAGAGCGTGCTCCGAAAAGTAGTTTTTAGCAAACTATTCGTCGAATTCGTCGAATTCGTAGTATTTGGAAAGGTATAAACCTAAAGAATTGACTTTTTGGAGTGGACTCATAAAAGAAATTAAAGATATAACATTGGTAAATCACTTAACTGAACTAAAACAAATCATAAACAAAAAAAAACCTGAATATCAACGTTTAATAACTTTGATATTCAGGTTAAATCAATTTAAGCTCAATTAGCTAGGATCGTCAGCTAAAGGAATACCTTGTGGGATGTTACTTATACGTATCAATTCTAAGGAAGAACCAAATTTTGTATTTATAACTTTGATAAACTCATTAGCTAAAATTGCATGACCTCTGTTAGATGGATGAACGCCATCAAAACTAAATAAGCTCCCTAAACGTGGTGCTAAAGTGATTCCGTCGGAAGTAATAAATCCAGCAGAGACAATATCACTAAAGATGGTATTCATGTTTACAAGAGCAAGTTTAGTAGGTTGACTAGAAACAACACCAGCTATAATGGTATTATAAATATTCGTTACAGCTTTTGCTATGTTAATTTCATTTTTATCAAGAATAAATTGATTTGGGAAAGGATTACTTGGATCCAAACCAAATTGTTTTGTGAAATCAAATGAATATCCACCTAAAGTAACGGCTGCTTCTGTGGGTGTACCTCCAAAGGTACTTGCATATAGCGAGTAAGTAACACCTGTGAGTGTTTGTTCAACTTGAGCATTTGTCATTGCATCAGCTGTTGCTTTATTAGGAACAGCTCCAGCAGAAACTAAAAATCCTTTCCAGTACCCAACAATTGCTGTTACTTTTGCAGCATCAGCAGGCAGAGCATCGGAAGCACCTAGAAAAGCAAGCATACCTTGTGATGTTAATAATACCATTGCAGAATCTGGCATGCCTAAATAAGCTGTTGGTACGGCAGCAGCTGGAGTGCGATTTTCAGCCATGTTTACAGCAGGGTTAGATGGAGTAAATGATTTTTGAACAAAAATTTCAGGAATACTATTTGCTGTAAGTATGGCTTTAAACTGAGGTCCTACAAAAGTTGCGAAAGGAATACTAGTTACACCAGGAATATTAGCAACTGCTGCTTTAGCATTGGTTCCAAGTAGATTAGTAATTGCTGCAGTAAATTCAGTTTGGAATTCAGTAGGGCTTGTGAAAGCTCTTAAGCCACCACTTGTTACATAACCTAGAATGTCGTTATTACCTAACCAAAACGTAGCAAAAGTTGGATTTTGAGCTGCAAAGTAAGTGCTAATTGGAGTAGGAGTTGTTCCTAAAACATAGGCATAAGCAGGAGAAGATGCAAAGCGTTGTGAATACGTTGTAATTCTGCCTAGTGCATCCGTTTTTATGTTTCCTAAGAAATCGCTTAAAACTGCGCCAGGAATCCCAAGATTTTGATAACCGCCTTCAGGTTGAGTAGGCAGAACTCCTGGAACTAAAGTAAGTGTTGTTGTAACAGGAGCAGCAGGGTTTGAGAAATCTGCAATTTGAACACGGTCTCCGTATCCTTGGCCGATTTCAGGTTGTTTAAATGCAGCGACTCTAAATGCTTGCGATAACAAGTTTGGATAAGAATACGCTTGACCTTCTGGATATAAAGCATTGCTTTGGAATCCAGCTGCTAAAGAATTACCAACAGCAACAAATTTAGTAAAATCAGCAGATCCAGCATCAACTGATTCAACAGTTTGATCATTAAAATCATCACAGTTTGTAAAAAGTGGTGAGAATAAAACTGCAAGAAGAAGTAATTTAGAATATTTCATAATCGTCTTATATCCTGATTCTTAAAATGTTAATGAAATACCAGCACCATATAATTGGGCATACGTGTTGTAATAACCTCTGAAGTGATTTTCTGAGGTTGATATGAGGCGTTCATCAGCACGGATAAACATATAGAAGAAGTCTATACTAACACTAGAAGTTACATGATAACTAGCACCAAGTGAACCTAATAAACGGTCTGAATCAGGAAGTGTTGGATCAAGAGTTTCATCAGGAACAGGGTTTTTATCATAAGCAACACCTGCGCGAACCATTAAACCTTGAACTTGACGAACATTGTATTCTGATCCAAAGCGAATTTGATACACATCATTGTAATTACGAGGACTTTTCGAGTCTTTTAGTAAATCTGTCTCATATTCAGTTCTGAAATCAATAGTAAGGGTATCGTAACTTGACCAATTCCATGCAACATAATCTAAATTAAGCGTTAAGTCTTCAGTAGGTCTGTAGCTTATGCCTAATGACCAGTTAACAGGAGTTGTTATCGTTAAATCACCTTTTGCACCAGGAATAAATTGAGATTCAGGCAAGTTGGTAAATATTGCATCACCATTAAATTTTAAATCTAAATTGCTTCTATAGCTAAATCCGATAGCTAATTTATCCATAGGTTTGTACATAATACCAAAATTGTATCCATAATATAAACCAGCAGATTTTCCTTCTAAGCGTAACATTCTAGGATCACCGTTTGTTGGTGTAGAAAAGTCTGTTATTCTTTTTTCCAAAGTTGCATCGGCTAAAACTCCAATTTGAAAGCTAGCTCCAACAGAAATTTCACCATATTCTTTGAATGGCAATGTATAAGCAATTGTAGGTGCAAGAATTCCAGTTTTAACAGCAGTTTCTGTAGAATAACCTGCCCCGACCCAATTTTTATCCCATTTAGTACCTAAACCAAAAGGAACATAAAAACCAAGTCCAGCACTAAGACCATCCATTATTTGGTATGATGCATAGAAAAATGGAATTGGGAAGGTTTGAGATTCCATTTTAGTTTCTTGAACTGAATGTGGGTAAGGGCCTCTAAATGAAGAGGTTGGAGCAATAAGTACTCCACCAGTTTGGAATTGAAAGCCCGATAGTTGAGCAATCCCAGCAGGGTTAAAAAATATAGTTGATACATCGCGTCCGTCAGCGACATAGGCTCCCATCATACCGCTCACACGAACACTTGTCTCAAAAATGGCAAAACCGCCAGCAAATGCTTGTGTTGAAGTAATCAGGAATAAGCCAAGGCATAGTAGTCTAAGGCGCATAATAATGGCTCCTAATGTTGAATGTTGTTTGTTTTTTTTTATTGTCGGTAGTTTATGAAACCGCTTTCAATTTTACAAAATACTGTAATTATTGACTTCTATGAAATGAATACCCTAAAAAAAACGTTTATTTTTAATTTTTTTAGTAACTGAGTCATTCTCTGGTCAGTTTTGATGGTTTTTATACGTTATGACCGTTTGATTTCGTTTACCTTTTTGTTCTTATTGCCCTATCTTTGTTCGATAATCTCTGTTTTTATCCATGAATTCTCATATTTCACTATATTTAATTTCCGTTATTAACACTTGGCGCTTTCACTCCTCCAAGCAGTTCTTTATATGGATACTAGTTACCTTACTTTTACCATTAAATTCAGTTCATGGGCAAGTCATAAATCCCAACACTTGGTTCAATGAATCTCAAACTTGGTTTCAATTAGTTGTTGCCAATGTAACGCAAACTCATTCTGCGCTTGTTCAGGAAGGGAGTTCAAATTTTGGAGCTATGTACAAAGTGAATGTTTCAAATTTGATTAACGAAGGATTTCCTGATCAGTCTGTACCTGAAAAGCAATTAAAAGTCTATCTCAAAGGAATTGAAATTCCCATTTTAATCGATAAAAATGAAACAGGAAATCTAACTTCAGGAGATGCTTTTTATTTCTTTGGTGAACGAAATACTGGAAAAAATGAAAATTGGGCTTATGGTAGTAATGGATCCGACCAAAAAAGTACGTTTTATTCGTTGTATTCTGATACCTCCTATTATTGGCTTACTTGGTCAGAAACTCCTGGGAAGAGATATCAATTAAAAAATGAACCCATTTCGGATACTTTTTTTACTGGCTTTAGAGACACGCTTCATAATGAAGCTGAAGAAACAGGGTTTTATCAAGGTTATGACTCTTTTGCAGAACTTTCAACCTATGGTGAAAGCGAGGGGCAATATTATTGCGATATTGATATGACGAGTTTAGCATCTAAAAATGTTACTTTCAAAAATGCACTTTATGATATTCAAAGAGTTGACTCAACAATTTATTTTCAAGGTAGATTAGCCAGTGCATCAAATGGTTCTAGAACTGTTCGCTTACAGCTAAATCATCTTTTAAACGGAACTATTGCTTATCATACAATTGGGTCAAAAACGTGGTCTGGCAAAGGTGAGGGGATTGTTACGGGATCTATTTCCCCCGTTCGTTTGATAAATTATGGAGAGTTAGATTTTTATTTTAATATCATAAACGATAATGCATCACTTTCTACTCCACATTTAATGTATTTCGATTGGTATAGGTTTTCTTATTACAGAGGATTTTCTATTCGTTCAGCTACCCATCAATTTAGTTTTCGCCTAAAAGCAGATGGGCAAAAATCGGTTACTTTAAAAAATATTGCAGAATCGGATACGGTTGTGGTCTTTTCTCCTTCTCGTGGAGTTTATTTTGAAACCAATAAAAATTCAAGTACGCAAACGGCCACTTTTTTTGATAAGGAAGCACAATCTACTTCTCATTTATATGTAGCTGTTAAAAATAAATCCTATCCATTACCAGTTTCCATTCGAAAAGTCACCCTATCTGCAGATTTACTTTCAGCAAATAATGAGGCTACAGTGATTATTTTAACTCGACCTTTTTTTAAGGCTCAAGCTCAAATCTATGCAAATTATAGAGCTGCACGCTCAAAAGTACCTGTAAAATTGGTCATTGCTGATGATGTCTGGCAGGTTTTTGGCCATGGGATTCAAACTCCAAAAGCTATTCAAGATTTTATTCATTATGCCAGACAGACTTGGAAAACAAAACCAGAATATCTGTTTATTCTAGCAGATGCCTCGCTTCAATTGCGAAATTCTAGAATTGCTGCAAATGAAATTCCTTCTTTTGGATTCCCTTCATCCGATACATGGTTTGGAATGAATCAAGTATCGGCAACAGATTGGACCCCAAGGGTTTCTGTGGGTCGGTTAACCGCTAAAACTCAAGCAGAAGCTATCGCATATTTAAGCAAAGTAAGCCAGTATGAATCAGATAAAGCAGAATATGATTTATGGCAAAAAAGAGTAACACTGCTGAGTGGGGGCTTTGATGACTCAGAACGACAACTCTTGTATTTATATAATAAAAAAATTGGTGCATTAACGGCAAATTCCATTATTGCTGCTGATACAACTATTATTGGTAAACAATCAAATCAACCTTTAGATGCAAGTATTCGAGGAGATTTATCGACTATAATAAATAATGGAACCTTTATTCTGCATTTTTATGGGCACTCATCTCCAGATTCATGGGATTTATTAACCGATAATCCCTCTGCTTATCAAAACAAAGGGAAGTTATCTGTAATTCTTTCTATGGGTTGTTATTCTGGTTTATTCACAACTTCTGGTGATCGAGTAATTTCTGAACAATTCGTAATGGCTCCAAATGCGGCAATAGCATTTATTGGAGGTTCGGGGCAAGGGCATCCTTCAGCATTGCAAAATTATGCGGATGGATTTTATAAATATATTTTCAATGATACAACGGCTGTTTTAGGTGATGTGGATAGAAAAGCTAGAATTGATATGATAAAACGCTTTTCAACAATTCCATTATTAGATTTAGCACTATTACAAAATACAACGGTAATTGGCGATCCTAGTATCCGTTTGGCTTATCCCAAAAAACCAGATTATCGGTTCGATTACAATCCAGTTTCCTATTCACCTACTCAAACCAATGTGTCGGATAGTATTTTTTACATTCTACCAAGAATTCGAAACCTAGGAACAAGACCATCATCTGTAAGTTCTTTAAAAATCAGTCATTTATCACCATCTGGTAAACTCTCAGACAATTCAGTTCCAATCCAACCTGTTTATACTGTTTCAGAATTAGTAGTTCCAGTAAAAATTGTTGATGAAGATGCAGGTTTACATAGATTTGATTTTGAAATTAACCCAGAGAATGAAATTGTTGAATACAGTTTGAATAATAATATACTAAGTTCTGAACACTTGGTCTATTCAACTGGGGCCGATCTAATTTATCCACCAGCTCATAGTAATCATAATTCTGTAAAACCCCTTTTTGTATTAAGTTCACCAACTATAATAAATGGAGAAACCTTCGATATTGAAGTGGATTCTGTTCCGAATTTTGAGTTTCCGATGGCTTCTACAAGTTTAATAAGTAATCAGTTAAATGCTAGATGGGAACCGGATTTAACACTTGTTCAGAACAAGGAATATTTTTGGCGGGCTAAAGTAAAACGAGATGAAGAAGAAAATTGGAGAACAGCAAATTTTACTGTAGATACAACAAAAACTGGTACTTGGTGGATTCAACAACCAAGAGAATTTCCTGAAAACACACTTTCGAGTTCTCTCAGTTATTCAGATAGTCTGTTTTCATTTAATACTGTGAGTCTTGGTGTTCGAACATCAACACTAACTTATGCCTTGGCTAATTCCGACGCTTATAAGAATTACCCAGCATCCACTTTTGTAAATGGGGAACAAATGGGTCGTTTAACAATCAGTTTTTATATGATTGTGATTAACGGTTTAACTGGCGAAATCAGAAATGGCTTAGATTCCCAAGGTTTTCCACGGGGACAACATTATGCGGTTCATTTTGGAATTTTCACTAATACAGGGGCTTTGTCAAAAGCTCAGTTTATTACAGACTTAAATGCGATAAATCCTGGTGACATTGTCATTCTAAGAGTTAGAAACTTTAATTTAATAAACCCAAACTCATCTTTGTTTTCCGATTCATTTAATGATCCTTTAATTGGCGCATTACGTTCGGTTGGGGCATTTAAGGCGGCAGGTGGAGTTGATGGCAGATCTCCAGCAGCATTAGCCACTACTGACGGTTATATTCTTTTTGGTAAAAAATTCGCTAATGCTTCTCAATATGATCCAAGCCAAGTCTCAGAATATATTGTGAAAGACAGAAATAATGTTTTTGAAGCAGACACAACGTATTTGTTTAATTCAAGCGAAGGATCTATGACAACCGGACTTATAGGTCCTGTAAAATCATGGAAACGTTTTGAAGGAGGTGGAGATAGAGTTAGTCCAACAGGTAAACTATTTATTGATATTTATGGGCAACAATCTCAGGCGTCCTCTCCAGTTCGCTTATTAACATCAAATCCAAATGGATTAGGAACTTCTTTTAGTTCTGATTTAACTAGTATAAATCCGATTCAATATCCTTATTTACGGTTAATTGCTCGATTGGAAAACCCAGACAGAAAAACACCACAATTAGAACGCTGGCGAATTCAATATGAGCCATTACCCGAACTTGGAATTGATGGATTTTCTGCACGAACGAATACAGATTCTTTAGAAGAAGGCTACACGTATAAATTTAATATTAATGTTCAAAATTTAGGCTTAATCGATGCAGACACGGTTATTATTGATTATTTGGATGTTTTTAAACCACGAAATGGCCTATATCAAACCACTTTACTCAAAAAAGATACACTTCTAAACTTTGATGCATTTAGAAAAACTGGTGTTACAAATCCAATCACGACAAAACAAACCGATTTAACCTTAAACACCTTGGGATTACAAGGAGATCATACACTTCAAGTTCGTTTCCAATCTGGTTTTCAAGATCAATTTAGTTACAATAATTTCTATTCAAGAGATTTTTATGTTCAAAAAGATTCTATCGCACCCCAAATTGAAGTTTTTGTAGATAATCGGTTTTTACCACCTGTTACTCAGCCAATAACCGACAAGGAAAACCCAAACCTCTCGTTTGTTTCTTCAAAACCTGTAATAGATATTTATTGGAAAGACAGTAATCCCTATTTGAGAGTGCAAGATTCTACTACTATTGAAATACGAATGTTTACTTCAAATAGATCCGATTATACCATCTATAATTATTTGAATCCTGAAGTTCGATTCGTACCTGCAACCGAAGTTGGGGCATTAAACGAAGCATATGTTGAGTTCACTCCCGATTTTTCAGCTTATGGAGACACTACAATTACTTTACAAATTTTCTCGCGAGATTTGTCTGGAAATGCGGCAGAGGATAAAGAAAATGGCTATATCATAAGTTTTAGAGTCTCTCAAGAAGAAGGAATGACTTCTTTTTATCCATATCCAAATCCAATGTCAAATTTCACAAATTTTGCATTTGAATTGCAGGGGAGTGATATAAGCACTATTGAACAGCTCAAACTGAAATTGTTTACGCTATCTGGACGCCCAATAAAAGTAGTAGATTTACTAAATAATCCATTTTTACTTAACGATGGAAGATTAAGAATTGGCTGGAATGTATATCGATGGGATGGATTAGACGATGATGGAGATCGACTAGCAACAGGCGTATATTTATATCATGTTGATTTCAAAGCCGCCGGAAAAACGATAAAAGTGAATAATTCAACAAGTGTTGAAAAACTGGTTATTGTTCGATAGAAATCGTCATTTAAACCTAAAGTAAACAATCAAATTAGCTCATATTTTTATTTGGTCAAATAGGTTTCAACGATGATACTATTATACAACGAAACGACATTTAATTAAGGGTTTGCTAAAATTCAATTAGTGCAATTTTGGGTATTGCATTTAGAATCTTATAAAACAAAAGGACCATTGCTCATTAAAAGCAATCATAAATGATGTTATTTCACATTTACATGTCCTATTAGGGTACTTATGGTTATTAAATTCCATTAATACTAGTGTCATTTATGAAAAATAGAATCATAGTCCTTTTTATTCTGCTCATACTTATTATTGTAGATTCAGTAAATGCCCAACTCTCAACACAACATTTGCAAGAAACTAGAAGCATTAAAAACTTCAATTTTGGTTGGAAACATCTAAAAGATAATACTTATGATACACATAGAGTTGGATTGATAGATACAGATTGGGAAATGGTTGATTTACCACATGATGTAGCAATATATGAAGAAGTAAGTCGAGAAAAATCAGATGGGGCCAACGGATATTTTCCATATTTGAAAGGCAGTTATCGCAAGCATTTTTCTTTGTCTTCAGAAAACCAAGGTAAATTGATATTTATTGAATTCGAAGGTGTTTATAGAAATGCAAAAATTTGGATTAACGGACATTATTTAGGAAACCACCTCAATGGCTATCTTGGCTTTGAATATGAATTATCAGAATATATACGCTTCAATCAAGACAATGTAATAGTTGTAAAATACGACAATACAATAAAAGGTACCTCAAGATGGTACACAGGAGCTGGAATTTACAGAGATGTTTGGTTAAAAATTGTTGATCCTTTACACATCCCTTTATATGGAACATATATTACTACGCCAAAAGTAAATAAATCACTGAGTTTAGTAAATGTAGCAACAGAAGTAACTAACAACTACAAAGAGTCTAAGCATTGCAAGTTAATAAGCAAAGTTGTAGATGTGAATAATAAAATGGTAAGTCAAAGCGAATCCATTGTTGTAATTAAAAGTGGAGAAACCTTTGTATTTAATCAGGAAATAGAAATTAGAAATCCTGATTTGTGGTCAACTAAAACGCCTTATTTATATACCTTGAAATCAGAAATTTATGATCAAGATAAATTAGTAGATGCATTCAAAACAAGTTTTGGAATCCGAGACATACGAATGATACCCGAAAAAGGATTACTTATTAATGGAGAAAAAGTGGTCGCTGTTGGAGGGAATATACATCATGATTTAATAAGTCTGGGAGTCGCTGCATATAAAGCAGGATTTGAGAAACACATTCTCGATTTAAAATCTATGGGTAGCAATTCAGTGCGTCTAAGTCATAATCCACATGCAACGAGACTTTTAGAGGTTTGTGATGAACAAGGTGTTTTGGTTTACAACGAAGGTTTTGATAAATGGACGAGTCAATTTTATGGCGGTGAAGTGTCCTT
>CAZNTR010000033.1:0-26065 GCA_964575925.1 uncultured Chitinophagales bacterium | reverse complement strand
ACTTGGGAAAAAACTATCAAAATTAACTGTAAATATATAATAGACTTTATATAATAACCCAAATATCCTTTTCAATTACGGACGAATGTTCACACAAGATTTTATAATCGAATCAGATAGAGTTCGTTAATTATGAGAATAAAATGAAACTCAGACTAAAATAGTTAGTTGTTAATTTTGTTTCCTATTAATTAGTAGCGCTATATTGATAAATATCTTTAATAAATAAGATAAATAGGGCTGCCACAAAACAGTAGAACGATACTTTAAGTGGCTATTCGTATAGAATTATTATTTAACAAGTTATGAATATTATTTAATTAATACGGCACTTTTGTGGCAGGGAGACGACAAGATGGGGCAACTGTTATAGATATGTTATGTCATTGTCTAGCAATGGATTAGTAATATTTTATCAGTTTGGCACGACTGTTGATGATTGAATTATGATTTTATGAAATAATAAAAGGATTTTTATGAAAAAAATCATCACCAACGCTATAATCGCCCTTGCATTTATTTTCCCATTAAACTTGCAAGCACAAGACTTATTTTTAGTATCAGCAGAACCGAATTCAAGTTCAGCTCTAACTTTTAAAAAAGATAGTAAATTAGATTCATTGAATTCATACATGAAAGGTTTAGATAACAAGATACCTGAAAGTATTGAGGCTTCTATGTTTAACTTACTAGTATTAAGATTAGATTATCCCTACTCCGATTTTTCAAGTACAATTGAAAAATTAAGCACATTAGGCTTGGAAGGGGAAACAACTACCATTAGATATAAAGCTCTTATCACCATGCAATTCATAAATGATCCAGTTCTGTTTCTAGAAGTTGAGACGGTTAATTTTATTCAGAATATGGAAATTGAAAAAGCAGATCAATTCTACCTAGCTTTAAGCAAAACTCTACAAAAGCACATTACATTCGATTTATAAAAATAGATTTTACCAACCTAATAAGTAACCTAAAACCCAAACCCGGCTACAGGTAATGTTTTTCAACCTATTTAACCTAAATTACCTAGACCTGACGGAAGCCGGGTTTTTTTTTGCGCAAAAGTCAGAGAATGTTGCCCATTTTTTTAAGTATATTTTATACAAATAGTCTAAATAAAACGTTATCAAGCCATGAAAAATACCATTGAATGTACAATCGAAGACATGACCTGTGGTGGTTGTGTAAAAAGAATTACAAAAGCAGTTCAAAACTTGGATACATCAGCTATAATTAAAGCTGATATAGATACAAAAAAAGTTCGTATTGAAACAACATTAACTGCAAAAGAAGCAATTGCAACAGCATTAACTGCAATTGGTTATGAACCTATTTTCACAAATTAAATAGTAGTAAAGTTTATGAGATCCAGTAATTTTGCAATCAACGAAAAGGTTTTTTCTGAAGTCTATGGTTCAGCATCAGGCTCAGCAATGACTATTGAAGGAACTGTAAATAAATCAGCATTTCTTTTATTACTCGTTTTAACGGGTGCTTCACTCACATGGGCCAATCCTGCTTCCGGTTTAACATTATTAGGTGTTATTGGAGGATTGATTACTGGTTTTATAACCATTTTCAAGAAGCATTTGAGTATGTACACCGCTCCAGCTTATGCCTTATTTCAAGGTCTATTTCTTGGAGGTTTATCAGCTATGTTCGAAGCTAGTTATCCTGGAATCGTGATTCAGGCAGTTACCTTAACATTTGGAACTGCTGGCGGCTTATTGATTGCTTACCGATCGGGTATGATTCCAGTAACTGAAAACTTTAAATTAGGTGTGGTTGCCGCAACAGGTGGTATCGCACTTACTTATTTTATCGGTTTTATTTTAAGCTTTTTTGGATTGAACCTAAGCTTTGGCCTAAATGGTGGTTTGATCGGGATTGTTTTTAATTTGTTTGTTGTTGTAATTGCTGCGTTAAATTTAGTCTTAGATTTTGATTTTATTGAAGATGCAAGTAAAAGAAATGTTCCAAAATATATGGAATGGTATGCTTCTTTCGGTTTGATGGTAACCTTAATTTGGTTATACATTGAGTTTCTAAAGTTAATCGCTCGTTTTTCAAGAAGAGACTAATCATCAGAATGTTGAATTCTAAATGTTGAATTCTAAATTAAAAAAATCATTTCCTATTGAATTTCTGTTAGATATCTAACGCTCTAATGGAAATGACTTTTATGTTTTAAAAACTTGAGCTTACTCTGAAAAGTAGTTTTAATCAAAATAATCGGCGATAGCACTTGAATAGAATCTGTTAAAACCAACAAATTCGATTTTTTGGAGTGGGCTCAACACTTAATATTTTCTTAATTAATTATAATCAAACTAAAATTAAAACCACCTTGTATGGCTTGAACTTTGAGAATATGTTTACCAGTTGGGAAAGTATGTGTTCCAAGATTAATCTGTGACCAATTTTGATAACCTCCAGTACTTTGAATAGTAACCGTATTTCCAATTCCTTGATCATCTAATTGCATAGCTATTTTTCCATTACTTGTAGCCGTTGCTACACGAGCCCGAATATCATAAGTTCCTGCTGTGACATTTACAGTGTATTCTAGCCATTCACCTGTATCAAACCATCCAATATTATACGTTGAAAGAGGATCTTCAGAGGTTTGAATATCAACTCCATCGTTTCTGAATTCCCAACCAAAATTCCCTGTATTTTGAAGAGCATCACTAGAAACGCGTTTGTATTCTTTATCGTAATAGGAAATAGTATTCATACCAATATCAAAATGAACCGCTTCAATATTACCTGGGATTGTTAACTCTTTATAAGGCTTGTTCGCTGTTGTAAATATTGGTGAAAATAAAGCATCAACTACATCTTGTCTTAGAATGGTCTTATCAAGATCAATATCATTTGCCATTTGGAAGAGTCCATCTTTAGCTTCAGCCATAGTTGGTCGTGGTCTTGAACCATTCCAATAATTTTTAACTTTTTCGTAGTTAGGATTTGTTGGAATAGATAGAGGAGAGGTAATGGTTTCCAATTTTTTATGAGTCCACCAATTCCAACCAATGTTGTTTCGTTCTACCAAATCGATCGTTTCTCTGAACCAAGGATTTGAATTTTCGCCAGATTCTCCTAGCCATAATGGTACTTCAAAAGTTGACCTACTATTCAATAAGTATTGAATAGTTCCTTGATCGGTTTCATTCCAGTATTTATGAAAAGCATAAACCATGTTATCATCAAAAGGAGGATATAATAGATCAAACGTTGTAGCATAGTAATTTCCCTCAATGAATAAAATGTGATTGGTATCAATTTTTCGAATCGCTTTGGAAAGTTCATCATACATTTTTGCCAAATCAACTGCACCGTAGCCATCTGGTGTTACAGGCTCATTAATCAAATCATATCCAATAATGATATTTTCATCTTTGTAACGTCGAGCAATTTCTTCCCAAATCAAAATCGTAATAGGGCCATATTTCTCATTTTCAGTCCACAAACGTGCAACTCCATCACTATCAGAAATGTCACCACTGTTTTGTGCGCCAGGTGCTGCGTGCATATCCAGAATTACATCCATTCGATTGCGTTTACACCAGATTAAAACTTGGTCAATTCGGTCAAAACCTTCATCTTTAAATTTCGATTGTTCAATATTATAGAATAGGTTGTAATGGAATGGAATTCGTATATGGTCTGCGCCCCATTCTTTCATTTTAATAATATCTTTTTCTTGAACATAATTATCACGGAAAAGCTGAATCCATGCTTCAGCGTCAGCAGTTCCAATTAAATCAGCCACATTTCTTTGTATATCGGATGCTGAAGTATAACCACCACGATTTAAGCCAAACATATACCCTTCAGGAAGTAGCCAACCTCCAAGCCCAAATCCTTTTATAATAACAGGTTTTCCTTGGCGATTTAATATTTGAGTTCCTTGAGCTTTGAAAAAGCCAGTTTCGTCTTTTTCATCTTCGGTATTAGTTCCTGAATCTTTACACTCTGAAAACATCAATAACGAAATGATTAGTAGCTTAAAATATATCTTCATTCATCAAATGTTTAGTCAATTATATTCACAAAGAATATAAGTAAATGCGAAATAAAATAATACAATGTAATAATTAAAATAACATTTTTCTATATTTAAAAATTAAATATGTTTATTAAAAATATTATAAGTATATAATAAATAGTAATATATACGAAGTAAAAATTATTTTATTAGTTGTAATATTTTTTTTATTTTCGATTTTAAGGATCACACTTTTTGAATTTTTATCATTCATCATCTCTCATTGATCATTTTCTTTAGTAATTGTTGAAAATGATACACACCTTGTTCGCATTTTACACTAAAGCGCCCTTGTGAATACGAACTTGAATGCAAACGAACTTGAACTTGTTGGCAAATATCTTCGTCTTCACGTTGTACAAATTCTGAATAATCAATGTCTTGCTGTATTCTTTCAGTGTCATAAACTGATTTATCGTAATAATAATCAAAATGAACTATGCAATGTTCGGCATCAATTGGTTCTACGAAATTTGTTTGTAATCTACCGGGTAAAATGTTTAACATGCAATTGGGGAATATGAAATAATAGAACGCCATATCATCGGGTTTTCCATAAAAGGAATCTTCTGCTTTCAACTGAGAATATTGCAAAGAATGCCATTTCGAAGTCCTAGTTTTATAGGTTCTGTAATCCAATAGTTTATTTAATTCAGGATGAACATGAGGAATGTGATAACCTTCTAAATAATTATCAATATAAATTTTCCAATTGCAGTTGATAGGATAAGAAATGCGTTTATGAAATTGATACGTACTAAAGTCGATTGGAGAGATATCCGCTATAACTTCGCTTTTTATTGCTTGAATATTATTTCCTGAATCTACAGAATTTAAGTTTACAAAGATCAATCCCATAAACTCAAAAGTCTCATTAGCTGTGAGGCCAAAATCTTTTTTATCAAATAATTCAACTCTATCAAATTCTGGAACGCCTCTTAAATGACCATCGGAAGTATATGTCCAACCATGATATTGGCATTGTAAAACGGATTTTGTGCCTATCCTAATACATAAAGGTCCGCCTCGATGTTTACATACATCATAAAATGCTTTAATTTCCTGATTCTCATTCAGAATGATAATAATCGGTTCGGTGCCAACTTTAACTCGTATCTCACTAGTTTGCTCAAGTTGATTTTTATGTGTTGCAAATACCCAATTTGAATTAAAAATTTTCTTTATTTCATTTTGATAAAATTCTGGGGAAGTGTACCAATGAGAGGGAATTGTTTTTGCCCGTTCTATGGGTTCGTTTGAGAAGTCTAAATCGATGCTATTCATGTTTCTGAGCTATACTAGTATTTGCCTCAAATTAATCAATAGAAATCTCAAAACATAAAAAAAAAGTCATTTCGACTGAAGATGAGCCAATAACCTAATTCAAAAAACTCAAAATATTATCGAATCGAAATGGAGAAATCTTCGCTATTAAATAACTAATACTTTATGAAGCAAGAGAAATATTAAAATCGAAGATCTCTCGACAAGCTCGAGATGACCGTTTTTTTCACATTTTGCTCAAAACAAAAAAAGTCATTTCACTGCTTGGTGCCTTCGGTATCGACTGAAGATGAGCCAATAACCTAATTCAAAAAACTCAAAATATTATCGAGTCGAAATGGAGAATTCTTCATTATTAAACAAAGAATAAACAACAAAACAAGAGAAATTATTAAACTCGAAGATCTCTCGATTCCACTCGAGATGACTTGGTTTTTTACTTATAAATAAGAACCCTACAAATTCACCACCAAATAGAAAGCGCTTTTTTCGTATATTTGCGCCGAAATTCAACACTATTATAGATATGACAGAACAAAAGCCTTACGTTTTTACCCATAAAATACGATTTGTTACCGCTGCCAGTTTATTCGATGGTCACGATGCCACCATCAACATAATGCGAAGAATTCTGCAGAGTTCAGGCGCAGAAGTTATCCACTTAGGTCACAATCGGAGCGTTGCAGAAATCGTTCACACTGCCATACAAGAAGATGTACAAGGAATTGCCATAAGTTCCTATCAAGGTGGACACATGGAGTATTTTAGCTACATGCTTGATCTGTTGAAAGAACAAAATGCTTCCCATATAAAAGTTTTTGGAGGAGGTGGCGGAGTCATTGTGCCCGAAGAGATAAAAGATTTACACGCCTACGGTGTATCTAGAATTTTTTCGGTCGATGATGGACGTTCAATGGGTTTGCAAGGCATGATTAATTTCATGTTAAAAGAATGTGATTTCGATGTAACCGACATCAAAAAAATAAATGAAGAACTGATTCATCAACAAGATTTTAATGAAATTGCTCGTGCAATTACGGCTTTAGAAAACAAAAAAGAAAACGCTGTTAAATTTGATGAAAACGGACTTTTTGTTAATTCAATTCAGTTAGTTGCTAGTAAAAAAACGATTCCAGTTATTGGAATTACTGGAACTGGTGGAGCAGGAAAAAGCTCAATAACTGATGAAATCATTCGTCGTTTTTTAACTGATTTCCCCGATGAAAAACTAGCCGTACTTTCCGTAGATCCATCAAAAAGAAAAACAGGTGGCGCTTTATTAGGTGATCGAATTCGAATGAATGCGTTAAATCCCGATAAAGTTTACATGCGAAGTTTGGCTACTCGAAGTGATAATCGAGCTACAAGTTCTGCCATTCAAGGTGCAATTTCTGTTTGTACAGTAGCTGGATTCTCAGCAATAATTGTCGAAACCAGTGGAATTGGTCAATCTGATACCGAAATCACAGATATCGCCGACATTTCTATTTACGTAATGACAAGCGAATACGGCGCCGCAACTCAGCTAGAAAAAATCAACATGCTCGATTTAGCTGATATTATTGTGCTAAACAAGTTTGAAAAACGTGGCTCGCTTGATGCCTTAAGAGATATTCGAAAACAGTACAAACGCAATCATAATTTATGGCACGCTGACGACATTGATGTTCCTGTTTTCCCGACCATTGCGGCTCAGTTTAATGATGAGGGAATGAACCGATTATTCTCCTTTTTGAGTGATTTATTACGTTCCAAAATGGGCTTAAACTGGAAAAACAAACTTTATACAAATTCTAGACCTTCGGAAGAATTACCTATTCAATCGGTGATTCCTGCTCAACGTCATCGTTATTTATCAGAAATTTCAGAAACCATTCGTAATTATCACAAATGGGCAAAAGTTCAGCAACAAACGGTAAAAGCTCTTGAAGAATTAAGAGGAACGGTTCATCAGTTAGAAGCTGCTGAAATCGATGCAATTTCTGTAAAAAAACTAGAAGTAAAACGCCTTCAAGAAGTTGATGCTGAAATAAAAGAAGCACTAGATTCTTGGGATGATTTGAAAACTCAATACAGAAGTGAATATCAAGAAACAAAAATACGTGATAAGGTTCTTCGAAATGAACTCTATACGACTTCATTAAGTGGAAATAAAATACCCAAAGTTGCCTTCCCAGATTTTGTATCCGATGCTGAAAAAGTCGCTTTTATCACTAAAGAAAATTTACCTGGATATTTCCCTTTCACAGCTGGAGTGTTTCCGTTTAAACGTGAAAATGAAGATCCAACTCGAATGTTTGCTGGTGAAGGAACCCCCGAAAGAACCAATAAACGTTTTCATTTTGTAAGTGATGGCTTAGCTGCTAAACGCCTTTCAACAGCGTTTGACTCTGTAACCTTATATGGAGAAGATCCAGCCATTCGTCCTGATATTTACGGAAAAATCGGGAATTCTGGAGTCAATATTTGTACTCTAGATGACATGAAAAAGTTATACAGCGGCTTTGATTTAACGAAGCCAACTACTTCGGTATCAATGACTATTAATGGACCTGCTCCAATGATTTTAGCTATGTTTATGAATGCAGCTATCGATCAAGAAGTAGAGCGATATTTAAAAGCGAACGGAACTTTTGAAGAAAAAGTAAAAGCGTTCAAAAAAGAACATTTTCCTGAATATGTTGGTAATCTTCCATCAAATAGTGATGGTTTTGGATTGGGAACATTGGGAATTTCTGGAGATAAATTAGTTGATTCGGAAACCTATCAAAAAATTAAAGCTCAGGCTATTTCTGTAGTTCGAGGAACCGTTCAGGCTGATATTTTAAAAGAAGATCAGGCTCAAAACACCTGTATTTTCTCGACTGAATTTGCTCTTAAAATGATGGGAGATATTCAGTATTATTTCACTGAGAACAAAGTTAGGAACTATTATTCAGTTTCAATTTCGGGATATCACATTGCTGAGGCAGGAGCTAACCCGATTTCACAGGCAGCTTTTACGTTAGCAAATGGATTTACATTTGTGGAATATTATCTTTCAAGAGGATTGAATATTGATGATTTTGCTCACAATTTATCGTTTTTCTTTTCCAATGGTTTAGATCCTGAGTATCAGGTTATTGGCAGAGTTGCTCGTCGGATTTGGGCGATTGCCATGAAGAAAAAATATGGAGCCAATGAACGATCTCAAAAACTGAAATATCATATTCAAACGAGTGGACGTTCGCTACACGCACAAGAAATTCAGTTTAATGATATTCGAACGACTTTACAGGCTTTAATGGCTATATATGATAACTGTAACTCATTGCATACCAATGCTTATGATGAAGCCATCACAACTCCAACTGAAGAATCGGTACGTCGTGCTTTAGCTATTCAATTGATTATCAATAAAGAGTTAGGAATGGCGAAGAATGAAAATCCATTGCAAGGTTCTTTCATAATTGATCAACTTACCGATTTGACCGAAGAAGCCATTTTAAAAGAATTTGACCGCTTGACTGACAGAGGTGGCGTTCTTGGAGCTATGGAAACGATGTATCAGCGTGGAAAAATTCAGGAAGAAAGTTTGTATTACGAGACGTTGAAACACAATGGGGAACTCCCAATTATAGGTGTAAATACATTTTTAGAACAACATAGCAATACTGATGAGAATGAACCAATTGAATTGATTCGTTCAACAAAAGAAGAAAAAAAACAACAGATTACGCAGCTAGAATTATTCAAAAAATTACACGCTGATGAATCTGAAGAAGCTTTGAAACGACTTCAACATGTGGCAAGAATGAATCAAAATATATTTGAAGAGTTGATGGAGACGGTAAAAGTATGTTCACTTGGGCAGATAACTAATGCTTTATATGAAGTTGGTGGTCAATATCGCCGGAATATGTAAGAAGTTAAGATGTTGAAGAGGTCATTCAACATCGTTCTTTTATTGGTTATAAGCGGACGCTTCGTTTAATTTATTTACCAGCGGACGCTGGCGCTATAGTGAGAAGAATTGATTTTCTCCTTGTTATGTTGAAGAGCTATATTCTTTGGCAAGGTCGAAAAATCTCTCTTTAGAGACAATATGAAGCCGTTTGCTTCGAAGTCTCAGCCAAAGGGGGCATAGAGGATTTTCAAATCGGAACTAAAGTTAAATTAACTTTCGCAGTTGATACAGCGATTCCTCTTTTTACATAACATAAAATTCGTGAAATCCCCCGAACCCCCTTTAAATTTCATGCGTCTTTTTTAGCATTTCAACTTTGGGCGAAAGGCAGAGTTTGTGTTCGAGATTTTTGTGTGTTCCATTAATTGAAAATGAAAAAAAATCACTCAAATGTTAAAATGGTAGTTTCGGTTTCTATTCCTTTATACAAAAAATACATAGAACCGAAAGTCGTAACAGTTGGAATTAAAACGCCAAATGTATTTTCGCCATTTTGCTTATCATCTGAAAAATTTGAGTAGAATAAATACGATGAAATTCCTAAAATTCCCAAACCAACATAAAAAGAGGAAGATAATTGTGGTTTAATATGAACTTCTTTCACTTGTTCAAGAGCTAAACTTCGGTAATCATTTAAATCTTCTTTGCCCTCTACATAAATAATTTCATTCGAACGAATTCGAGTTATTTTATCTGTTAAAACGGTTCCATTTCTTAAATAAATATCGGTTGTTTTAACTTTTATGCGTTCATTCCAAGAAAGAGCATCATAAACTGGAATTCCAGATTTTGAATAGGAAACATAGGTCGTTTTACAAGCCTGTAGTATTAAAACAAAAAAGATAAGATTAAATAGAAGTATTTTTTTCATTGTAAAATGGGTTTTGGAAGAAACAATATCCATGAAAAGAAATGTAGTTTACCATAAAAACCATACATACTTTAACGTAATTTTAGCTATAATTTATGATTGAACTCACAAAATATTTAAGTTATGTTTCGAACGGTAGAATTAGGTCAGAAATTATCGAATAAAGAATACAAAGAAAAAGAAGCTCAATTAAGAGAAGAATTGTATTCGCTTCAATATGAACTCTTTCAACAAAAGAAAAAATCTGTCATTGTTGTATTCGGCGGTGTTGATGGTGGTGGTAAAAGAGATTGTGTAAAAGTTCTAAACTCATGGATGGATGCAAGATATATTTATACGAAAGCGTATGTTGAGCCTACTCAAGATGAGAAAGAACGCCCTGAATATTGGAAATATTGGCGCGATTTGCCACCAAATGGTCGGGTCGCTTTTTTTCTAAGTCCTTGGTATTATAATCCTGTCTCAAAATATATAAGTCGGGAATCAAGTTTGGAAGAATTTGAATCCGAATTAAATCGCATTCGTCATTTTGAAAATAATTTAGTCGAATCGGGTTCAATAATTATCAAAATATGGTTGCATTTAAGCAAAAAAGATCAGAAAAAAAGACTTACACAATTAGAAAAATCAAAATTAACTAGTTGGCAGGTAAGTAAGCAAGATTGGAAAAATTGGAAAGATTATGACAATTATATTGCTTCGGCAGAAAAAATGATACTCGAAACGCACCAAGCAAAAACGCCCTGGTTTTTAATTGATGGAAGTAATCGGAATTTTCGAGAAATTGAAGTTGCTGAATTAGTTAGACATGCCTTAAAAGTCGCCATATCTAATACCAATGTGCCACAAATAACAGAAGAAGCGATTACTGGGTCAAGTGAATCCATCGATTCCTTGGACATTCAGGAAAAAACAGTTTTAGAATCGCTTCGAAACGACTTGAATCTTGACAAAAAAGAATATGAAAAAGAACTCATTAAACAGCAAAATAATTTAGGCAAATTACAAAGAGAATTATTTGAAAAAGAAATTCGCTTAGTCTTAGTATTTGAAGGACCAGATGCAGCAGGAAAAGGCGGAGCTATTAAACGTATCATACAAGCTCTAAATCCAAGATCGTACCATATTTTTCCAATTTCTGCGCCATCAGCTGAGGAGAAAAGTCAGCATTATTTATGGAGGTTTTGGAAGACTATCCCAAGAAAAGGTCATGTGGCTATCTATGATAGAAGTTGGTACGGTCGTGTTTTAGTCGAACGTGTAGAAGGTTTTGCAACTGAAAAAGAATGGAAACGAGCGTATTCTGAAATCAATGATTTTGAAAAACAATGGGTAGAAAATGATTCAATTGTGTTGAAGTTTTGGGTTCATATCAGTGAAGAAGAGCAATTTAAACGTTTTCAAGAAAGGGAAAACACACCTTATAAAAGTTGGAAAATAACTCCTGAAGATTGGAGAAATCGAAATCGTTGGCCAGATTATGAATTAGCTGTTCATGATATGATTCAATACACAGGAACAAATGAAGCTCCGTGGATTCTTATTGAAGGAAATGATAAAAAGTATGCTAGAATAAAAATTTTAAAAGAGATTAATTCTCAAATTCTAAATGTTTTAAATAGAAAATAATTTTTTTTTAAATTTAAGAGAAAGAGTCTAATTCACAGAATCAAACTGAAAATACTTGTATTGACAAGTACTCATTTCTAATGTAACAAATGTTACAAAACGGGCATTCTGTAAAAATAAAAGCGATTTACTTGCATATACAACTTGCATATAAGATGATTGTATCTTAATTTAATTTAGATTTTTAAACTTAAATAGGCAGGTTTAAATGAGGCTAAATGAACACAAAAGTACACTCACTTATGTTATCATAATTGTTTTAAATATTACATTGATAGCATTATATCAGATTTTATATCCGGAAACGCAACCTAATTTAAAATTAGAAGCTTTAAGGCTTGAATATTCAAAAGAAACAAGATCCTCAGTCGATCATACCAAGTTTGATATTCTAAAAAAGGATATGAAAACACCTCAAGAGGTTACAAAAGCTTGTATCTCTTGTCATACTGAACGCCATACAGAAGTGATGGAATCATCCCATTGGAACTGGGACAGAGTTGACCTTGTAGAAGGAAAAGGATTTAGAGCATCAGGAAAGAAAAATGTAATCAATAATTTTTGTATCGGAGTAGGTGGTAACGAACTAGCGTGTGCGTCGTGTCACACAGGTGTAGGCTTGGCCGATGTAAAAGACTTCGATTTTAAAAAACCAGAAAATGTAGATTGTCTGTCCTGTCATGCGTCACCTAAAGTGTATCAGAAAAGTGGTGATAATGCAGGTTTTCCAGCTCTTACTGTAAACCTGAATCAAGCTGCAATTTCAGTCGGCAAACCAAGTATTGAGAATTGTGGAAACTGTCACTTTTATGGTGGTGGTGGCAATAACGTAAAACATGGTGATCTAGAAGAAGCTTTATTTAACGCAACCCGCGAGATTGATGTGCATTTAGCAAAAAATGGAATAAATATGACATGTGTTGATTGCCATACCGCAGAAAATCATAAAATTAAAGGTCGTTTATATTCTGTTTCGACCAATAATGTAAGTAGAGCTTTATGCTCCGATTGCCATAGTGATACACCTCATCAAGAGGAAATGTTGAATACTCACTCAGCAAAAGTAGCTTGCCAAACATGTCATATTCCGATTTATGCAAAAGTAAATCCAACCAAATTATCTTGGAAATGGTCTGATGCTGGAATGTTGGATAAAGATGGTAAACCATTCAAATTCCATGAAGGTGAAGATGAATATATGTCGATTAAAGGTTCTTTTAAATGGGGAACCAATGTAATACCTGAGTATGTATGGTTTAATGGAACAGCTGAAAACTATGTAATTGGTGATCATATTGATCCAACTAATAAACCAATTCAAATGAACAAATTAAATGGTTCCCATAAGGATCCCAATAGTAAAATTATTCCAGTTAAAATACACCGTGGCGATCAAATCTATGACACTGAAAATAAAATATTAATACAACCAAAATTATATTCAAAAACACCCGGAGATAGTGCCTTTTGGAAAGATTTTGATTGGAATGCTGCCGCTGAAAAAGGGATGAGGCAGGCGGGCTTACCTTATAGTGGTCATTATGATTTCATTGAAACCGAAATGTATTGGCCCTTAAATCACATGGTTTCCAAAAAATCTGCTTCACTGCAATGTGCTGATTGCCATACCCCAAAAGATGGACGCTTGGCAAGTCTAACTGGATTTTATTTGCCCGGAAGAGATAGAAACGATTGGCTCGATTTAGTTGGATTGTTTATGATTATTGGATCTGTATTAGGTGTAGTTGCTCACTCAGGACTAAGAATCTTCACTTATTTCAAAAATGAAAAAGAGTATGAAATGCTTTACTACGACGATTTTGATAAGAGTCAGGACTAAAAAATATTATTTATAACGCTATAATTAGATAAACATGAAAAAGATTAAAATCTATAAACTTTTTGAACGCTTCTGGCACTGGTCTCAATCAGGATTGATTCTTTTTTTAGCCTTAACAGGATTTGAAGTTCACAATTCTATACACATTTTTGGATTTGAAAAAGCCGTTCAATTCCATAGAGTTGCTTCCTATTTATTCTTGATTCTTATCGTATTTGCCATTTTTTGGCATTTTACTACCGAAGAGTGGAGACAATATGTACCAACTTTTAAAAATTTAAAAGCTCAAGTTCGCTATTACTTAATTGGCATGTTTAAAAGCGAAGCTCATCCAACACATAAATCACGTTGGAAAAAATTAAATCCACTTCAAATTCTAACTTATTTAGGGTTCAAAGTACTAATTGTACCAGTAATGGTAGTTTCAGGTTTGTTGTATATGTTTCACAAAACCTTAAACATAAACAATGTTGTTATCATTCAAGATATTAGTCTTGAGTCAGTTGCACTTTGGCATACACTTGGAGCTTTTGTGTTAGTAACCTTTATAATCATTCATGTTTATATGACAACGACTGGCGAAACACCAACGGCGAACATTAAAGCAATGGTTACAGGTTACGAAGAATTACCCGATGCCCCTTACAACAATATATCAAAAACAGAAATACTAAAAGAGGAGAGTATAAAATGAGCGCTCCAAAAGCATATATGAATCCCTATTTTTCAGGATTTTTACTAGGTCTTGTCTTACTGACCACCATTTATATTACTGGTCGTGGTCTTGGTGCAAGTGGTGGTGTTAAAGCCGTTGTTCAATATGGTGTTGAACAGATTGCACCTGAGCATTATAATTCAACGGAATATTACGTTAATTTTAAAGAAAATAACCCTGGTAGTCCCTTACAAAACTGGTTATTTTATGAAATTATCGGTGTTTTAGTAGGCGCTTTTTTCTCTGGTGTTCTTGGTAATAGAGTCGCACTTAAATTAGAAAAAGGGCCTGGTGTTCAGAATAAAACTCGCTTAATATTTGCTGTTTTAGGTGGAGCGTTTTTTGGTTTCGGTTCACAATTGGGTCGTGGTTGTACCAGTGGATCTGCTTTAAGTGGAATGGGCGTAATGAGCTTTGGTGGTATTATGACCATGTTCGCTATTTTTGGCGGCGCTTATTTCTTTGCTTGGTTTTTCAGAAAACTTTGGATTAATAAAGTAAATTAATAGTAACAGGATTTATTATGGCACCTTTAGTACCTGATTTAATTAGCCCTGAATTCGATTTTGTAATCGCATTTTTAATGGGAATTGGTTTTGGATATGTTCTTGAACAAGCAGGTTTTTCATCAACAAGAAAATTAGTTGGTTTGTTTTATGGATATGATTTTACGGTTTTAAAAGTTTTCTTTACAGCCGGTGTTACAGCAATGATTGGCGTTTTATTTTTTAGTCACGTTGGTCTGTTAAATCTAGAAATGATTTATATCAATCCTATGTTTGTTTGGTCTGCTTTAATTGGTGGAATTATTATGGGCGCAGGATTTATTATGGGTGGATTTTGCCCAGGTACAAGTTTGTGTGCGCTCGCTGTCGGTCGAATTGATGCACTTTTCTTCATTGTTGGATCAGTAGGCGGAATTCTATTATTTACTGAATTTTATCCCGTTTTCGAAGAATTCTATAATGCTTGGAATATTGGGGCTCCAAAATTTAATGATGTTCTTGGAATAAGTGAAGAAGCTTTTGGCTTATTACTTACACTTGTAGCAATTGCCGCATTTGTCGGATCATCATGGATTCAAGATAAAGTAAAAGGAGAGTCGTCAGTAATTTCTCCATCTTTGAAACGGAACTACACTATTGCAGCAGTAGCGCCTGTACTTATTCTCATATTAATTTGGATAACTCCTTCAAGCGAAGAAAGATTGCTTTCAACCGTTGAAACTCGTTTTGAACAAAACGATTTAGAAGAAATTCGTACAATGAACATTGATAAATTAGCATTTGAACTTATGTATCATGCTCACTTATACAATGTTATTGATGTAACCGAAACAGACTCATTGGCTGAAACAATTCCAACATCGATGCACATTAAATTGAGTGAATTGAGAAAACCTCAGTTTAGAAATATGATTAAACAACAATATAAAACGAATGTATTTGTTTCTTCAACTAAAGTAACAACTCAAAAAGCGGCACTACTTGCTGAAGAATTAGGAGATAAAGATCCTGTGATTTTCACCGAAACAGTTTCGAATTTTAGAACATTAATATTCTCCGTTGAAACTCCGCCAGTAGGTGCTGATAAAGCGATGATTGATCAATATCGTTTTTATATGAATGCAAATATTCATTTGAAAAAAATGGAAGAGCGTTTAAAAAATCTGATGGAACCTCCTAAAAAAGAAGTGCGAAAAGCTAAAGGCGGTTGCGCATAAAACAATTTTTTCAAACTATTCATCAGAAAAAGCCTAGGTGTTTTAAACGCTTGGGCTTTTATATTTTAAAAACTATTAGCGTAGTTATAATCTAAATTATGCTAGCTGATTCATAAGGAATTATACCAGATTTACTCTTTTATCTTTTGAGAAAAATTAAAAACGAAATTACTTATTGATTGTAGTTTTACTTACGGAAGGTAAATTATTGCATATTTAAAACTGTTGGATTAGCGAATCGCCTAGCACATAAAATTTTCATGAAACTAGTAACGATTTTTGTTTATTTAGAATTGATTTTGAATAGAATGATTCCTTAGTTATAAGTAAATTTATGTATGAAAACTTTAGCTAAAACTTATGAAGAGCGAATTCAGTTAATTTTAAAAGCTAAACAACTATGGCTTTTTGATGAGCAAGAATCCATAAAATTAAATATAGAGAAGACTGTTTTATTAGGATTTGAACGTTCCGATATTATGCATTCTCTTCGCTGGATAAAAGATATGTGTACCGAAGAAAACTTACGTAATTGGTGTATTGAGTCAGCGAAAAATTGCAATGTTACAGAGAACATAACCGTTATTTTTTTACATGCAGGAAACTTACCATTAGTTGGGTTTCAAGATGTTCTTATTTCTGTACTTGCGGGAGTAAAGTATAACGGTAAATTATCAAAAAAAGATCCTTATTTATTAGCTAGTTTTATTGATGTTTTAAACAAGGTAGATACTTCACTAGAACTTCGCTATTCAGTTGATTTAGATACTTTTACAAACTTGAAAGCAGACGGTTTGATTTTTGCTGGTTCTACTAAAGGAGTAAATGCAATTTTAGATAAGGCGCTGGAAATTAAATGTATTCATGCTCAAACTAGCATTTATTTAAGAACCGCTCATTTTTCCTTAGCTTATTTTAATCGTTTTTTAGATAAGGATTGGGAAGATTTGACAGAATCAATACTTCGCTATAATGGTGCTGGATGTCGATCTGTTGCCATTATTGTGTCCAGCTCAGAATTGAATTTTTCAGGGTGTCAGCTAACTAATTATGTAGAAGCATGGTTAATGAAAAATAAGCAAGAAGAAAAGACTCTTCCTCAACATATTGAGTACTACAAAGCTTATTATGAATCTATTGGAATTAAAACTCAAGTTTGGAATTCAACCCTAATCGTTGAAACCATACCACAGCGATTGATTTCGGGGTTAGTCTATTGGATAAAAGGTGATGAGGAGACTATATTACTCTTACAACTTCGTTATGGAAAGGCAATACAGGCTGTTTATGGAGTTGGAACTCATTCAGACTTTGAACCTCTGTATAAAGCTCAGTGGCCAGATTTGAATTGGAAAGCGGATGGAATTGAGTTGTTGGAAGAATTCACGAAATGCTAAAATCCAGTAAACAAGTAAAAGATAATTCGTCTTTCTTGGTTTGACCTAGAATCTCAGCCTAATTTGGGCTTAGACTCGAGAATGTACAACGAGAGTTAAGACGGTAATCCAGTATTTATTCATTGTTTTAATTTAATTTATGAGTCCACTGCGAAAAGTCAATTCTGTAGGTTTACACCCTACCAAATTCTCCGAATTCGACGAATAGTTTGCTAAAAACTGCTGTTCGGAGTACGCTCATTTATTGAACTAATCCCAATCCAAAACTCAGGCAAATTACGTTTGTATGTTAAATAGTTTACAAACCCAAAAGTATTTACGGCTGTTGTATTTGATCAAGCCTTAGATTTTTAATGGCATCAAGTGCAATTTCAATGACACCATCAAGGCATAAACCCGAAATAGCTGCTTCATCAAAAGCTAATTTTGCTTGTTTATAACAAGCTATTTTTACTTGTTCTATTAATTTTAATTCATCGGGATTAAATTCATTTTTCATTGCTAACAGAATCTAAATCAAATTTACCAGCCATATCCATTCTAGTACGAAACATATTGGCGACATTCATTGCAACTTGCACAACAATCTTAGCATTTTCACCTTCAAATAGTTCTAAAACAGTTTCTTCAAAAAGCGAAAACCAGTGTATAAAGTCATTTTTTACGATTGGAAGTGGTAAATGCTCTCGATATGGATTTCCTCGATAACGACCAGTACCAAATACAACATTTGACCAGAAATCGAACATTTTTGGCAAATGATCTTCCCAGTTTACTTTGGCAAAATCATTAAATATGTAGTTTAGGCGTTCATTGTTTTCAACACGGGAATAAAAGCTTAACACCATTTTTTGAATATCTTCTTCCGTTAATATATCTGTTTTCATTGTTCTGTTTTTGAAGGAGATATTCGTAATTGTTGATAAATGTTCAAGTAATACATCAATATAAAAGCTGCAACAAGTTGATGTAATGAGGCTAATGTTAGGGGTGTGAAATAAAGCAAGGTTGCAATTCCAAGAAGTACTTGTGTTGTAATTAGTAAGCTAAAACGCAACATTAATTTTTTCAAAGTGATTAACTCGTTGTTTTTAAGGGTAATCCAATATAGAATAGCCGTACCAGTTAACACACTTATTCCTAGTATTCGATGGATCCATTGAACTGTCCCAGAATTTTGTATAAAATTTAGAATCGCAGGATCTAAAAGCCACATATTCATTGGTGTTAGCTTTCCATACATCAATGGAAATGTATTAAATTGATATCCAGCTTTAAGGCCAGCAGTAAATGCTCCCCAAATGATTTGCAAAACAATTAGAACACCAAGAAAAACAAATCCTTTTTTAAAAATTAATTCATCTGAATTGAGCTTTCTAATGGTTTTGTTCTTTAAAGTTAAAGCAATCCAAACACAGGTCGACATCAATATTAAAGCCATTGAAAGGTGAGCGGCTAGTCTGTAATGACTTACATATACGAGCTCACTAAGACCGCTTTTGACCATAAACCAGCCCAATCCACCTTGTAAAGCTCCTAATAAAACCAAAAATAATAGCTGTTTCTTTAATTGCTGAGAAAGGTAATTTTTTACCCAGAAATAAATAAAAGGAATGATGAAGATTATGCCAAGACTTCTAGCAATTAAACGATGTAAATATTCCCAAAAATAAATAAACTTAAAGCCTTCTAACGTCATGGTAGCATTAAGTTTAGCATATTGGGGTATGATCTTATATTTTAAAAATTCTGCTTGCCAATCTGCCTCATTTAATGGTGGAATCGCCCCCATAAAAACATTCCATTCAGTAATTGAAAGTCCAGATCCGGTGAGTCTTGTAATTCCTCCAATTATGAGAATAAGGGTAATCATAGCTACTCCTAGCCATAACCACCAATAAATAAGTTTATGTTCTTTAGTCATGTTTAGTTTTTTTATTGATCTATAGTTTTTTTTAATTCATTACGTCTATTTCGTTGGTTAACTAAAAGTCCATTCACCTTAGATTGGGTAATGAAGTTGGAATGAGAAAAAATCAATGGTTAAATTCTTTATGTATTTTATACCTCAAATATATCACTAAAAAAAATAAAGGACTGATTAAAAGATATCAGTCCGTAGGATAATAATCATTGGAATAAGGATTTACCTCTAAATGTAAAATTTCACTATCGTTAACAAGGTTTTATGTAATGCGATAAACGAATAGGATTCATCTGTTAAGACTCCAGCCTAATCCAGAGTTAGTCTCCTCGATTATTTGGATTCTATTTTATTGATTAAATAGTGAGTCCACTCCAAAAAGTCGATTATTTCGTTTTTCACCCTTCCCAATCCTACGAATTAGACGAATAGTTTGCTAAAACTACTTTTCGGAGTACACTCATTAGTCTAAATATGTTCCAATTCTTCCATTGAACCTAGAGGCATTTGGGTCATTTTTTTTCAATATTCTTTAGTGCTTTCATAATATACATGTACTAAATATTGAAATTAACTTAAACTGAGCAAATTAATTTAAAATGTAGTTTTATCCGATCTTATTTCAAATCTCTCAAAGGAATAATCCATTCATTTTTCTCCAAATCAATCTTTCCACCTAATTCTTCTATTACCACTTTATCTGTTATTGCTAATCCAATTTGAGCCAAATTTTCAAACGTATCTATTCCATTATTAGGAAAATTTTGGCGTGTTCTGTGAATATTATATTTATTGAAAATGTTCTTCCAAATACTTTTTCAATTCCGTCTTTTCCCAGCATAAATCCAAGTAATCCGCCCCAAGTGGCTGTTGGGTTACAGGAATTCCAACCTGTTAACGCTCCGATTTTTATAGTTTGTTTTAAATTACCTTCACCTTTAAATAAGCTTACTAAACTGGTTACAAAGCAAACCTTAACGTACACGTTTTTTGAAGTAATATCGTATTCATCTTGTTGCTACACTTAATATCTGTTGTAAATTGAATCACGTATTTGTTCCCAAGCAATTCCCGATTCGTACAAATTTAACGTGTAATCAAAACATGGAAGCTGCCTAAGAATTATCGATAAGTTATTTTCTAGATTGATTCGCTATCCACATTATTGCCTACTTCATGTTTCTATTAGAAGATTTTAGCGAAGATAAAGAGTATATGCTCTGATAAAACTTCGAAAAGAGTTTCGATTCTTCTCTAGCCGATGTTTGAATAGGTAATTATGCCATTTTTAGCACAAAAGCAAGTCTTCCTGGTGAAAACAAACCGAAAATCTAAGTTGTTAATTGAGCATCAATCATAGCATAATGCTCGTTATTGTTTGGATTTCCAGTTTCGGAAGGCAGAATACCACTTTGCATTAAATCAATTGCTTTTTGATTGGAAACCCATAAATAATTTTCTTCTTTAGCTTTTATGTGATTAAACTAGCCATATCGTATTTGTTCTGCTAATAAGAGACTTGTTGGGTTTGTCGAAAGTAGATATTGATATATCTAAATGTGTATCGTCATCAGAACCCCAAATTTCAATAGTAGGAGATAAGTCGCTCGGTATTCCTTATGTAAAACTCTCAAGTTATAATTTCTGCGATATTTCTAATTTTATCCATTTCAGTAACTAAACCAGTTCAATTTGTAATCTTTTTACCCAACCAAAAACCATAGAGCTGATTATAGGAGTTGTCACGGGAAATAATAAGATAAACTTAGTCTTTTTGATTTTTAGTTTATGAATTGCAAGAAATCAAAAGAAAGAGAGAAAAGCTGATAGTGACAATTTGTTTCATAATTGATCAAATTTAGCTTTCTGTGCATAAGCAGTTTAAAAATTCTGATTAGCGTGATTTAGAACTGCTCGAAGTTGGATATTGGCTTTCTTTGAATGAATACTATTTACATCGATAAAGAAAAGATATTGAAATTCAATGACCTATGGTAAATAGATAGGGATTTATTGTCAAAGTGTGAGTTCTATTCTAGATTGTATTTCACTTAACTTTCTTAATCATTTTTCGCTTCGTAGCATTTTGTTTGTGTAAAACGACTTTTGAGTACACCCTCAAAAGTCGATCTTGTCGGGTTTACATAGTTCAAATCGTATGAAATCTCCGCATTTTTAGCTGAAAACTACTTTTCAGAGTTCGCTCAATTGGATTGCTCTAGTTTTATTTTGAAAAATTGTTAAGTTGTATGTTCGAATTCATAGCCCGAACTAACTTTGTTTTATCACTTAATCCCAAGCCTTTTTGATAGTTATTCCCCAAAGAATAATTAAAGCTAAAAGACCACCAATGAATGTGCCTAGCATATCTCTCCAGTCAAATGTTCCAAATAATGGAGACATTTGCATAAACTCTAGATGATGAAACCTAAAGTAGCACTTCTAATTATTTTTACTCCATCTATAAATAACAAGGTTTTTGAATAAGCCATAAATAAAAAAAAACTGACAATAACAGTAGCGATGTTTGTATGCATGTCAGCGAAACCAAAGTCATTTATATCATTAGCATAAATGTATTTCCTGTAAAGGTTACCAATTACAAATGTCATTGATAAGAAAAAGAAAGTTATAAAATAGTATGAATGTTTTTTTTCAAGAACTTAATTAATAACCTGAGCAGAATAAGGATTATTCGTAGTTGTTAATTTACAGCGACTTTACTCATATTACTTTAATGAAATCAGAATGTATAGTCTTTACTTTTGCCTAAGTTTAGGTCAAAAACTTAAAATTCAACACTTTTCACAAACTCAGTTTATGTTTCAAAAGTCATTTTTTTTTAACACCTTTTCTAAAAGCCATAAAAAAGTTGAAAAATTCGCCAAAAGCTAATGGAATTGCGACAAATGGGGAAATTGCTACTTTTATTTCTGGAAAAACTAATGCTAAACTACTATCCAAAACGTAGGTGAATCCGCCTAAGATTAAAAGGGCACCAATTATCTTGGGAATAAAATTCGATTTAATAATCAACATTCCAAAAGGAAATAACCATGATCCCCAAAAAAAAACAACTATGGTAAGTCATTTGTAAGAGATATGTATAAATACCATTGCCATTGAATGGAGTTGATTTTTGTCAAATGTTGAATGATAAGCTTTGCCACTTACAAGGATTTGAGCAGTCATTAAATTAAGTATATTAACAATTGCTTTTTAATTAAAATTGGCATGATTTACACAAATGAGGTAAATTTTTTCATATAAGCGACTTATAAACTAAATAAAACAAGTATTTTAATTCAATTCAAAATTCTAATTCTGATAAACTCCACTTGATTTCACACATAAACTTAGCCAGATATATAAAACGTTCATTCCTCAAAAAGAGCTACTTTCGGTTCATTTTCGTAATTATTTCTAGTTATGTAATTTTATCGTGTTCAAAAAAGATAGATTCTGAAAAAAAAATAGCTATGTTAAATTTGGAAGAAATTATTCCTCATCTAAAATTAGATGTAAGATATGCTACAAAAAATAATTTTACTCAAAAAGTGATTTATGATACTGTTCGTGTATTTCTTGTTGAGCAAGCAGCAAAAGCCTTGCAATCTGTTGCACATGATTTAGAAAAAGATTCAATCGGGATAATTGTTTATGATGCCTACAGACCGCTTTCAGTTCAACGTAAATTGTGGGAAATGTATCCCAATCCCGATTTTGTAGCCGATCCCAAAACGGGTTCGAGACATAATAGAGGTGCTGCAATTGATTTAAGTTTATATTATATAAATACAGGGGAACCTATGAATATGCCAACTGAGTACGATAATTTCACTGAAAAAGCATCTCATTTCTTTTTAGATTTACCAGAAAATAGTTTAAGAAATAGATCTTATTTAAAATCAGTAATGGAGAAACATGGATTTGTTTCTTTAAATTCAGAATGGTGGCATTATGATTTTCAACATTGGAAATCGTATCCTATTCTTGACATAGATTTTTATCAAATTGAACCTAAACACTAAGTTAACACATGGAATCTTCTTCAAATAAAAGAAAAAAGGCTTGGACTTGGATTCCTTCATTATATTTTGCTGAAGGTATTCCTTATGTAGTTGTAATGTTAGTTTCTGTAATCATGTACAAGCGACTAGGTATTTCCAATACAGAAATTGCTCTATATACAAGTTGGCTTTATTTACCATGGGTTATAAAACCATTATGGAGTCCATTTGTTGATCTTTTAAAAACAAAACGTTGGTGGATTCTAAGTATGCAATTGATGATTGGAGCAGGTTTAGGAGGAATTGCCTTAATGATTCCAGCGCCTGATTTCTTCAAATTCACTTTGATTTTCATGTGGTTATTGGCTTTCAGTTCTGCAACGCATGATATTGCTGCCGATGGATTTTATATGCTTGCCTTAAATGAAAATGATCAAGCATGGTTTGTGGGTATTAGGTCAACTTTTTATCGTTTAGCCATGATTACAGGTCAGGGTTTATTAATAATTCTAGCAGGTTATGTTGAAGCAAGTACAGGGCTTAAACCTATTCAATTTTCTATAAACTCTTCAACTGAATGGCAATCAGCTTTACCCATGCATCCCGATTCTTTGGTTTATCCAAAATCAAATGATCAATTTTTCCATGTTATCTTTTCAGATGGTTTATCCATAAATGGAATTTCATCAAAAAAAGCAGATTCGTTAAAGCAAGCAGCAAATCAATGGAATAGGTCTAATGGATTTATTCCAGATGATGTACCTGTTCTTAGGAATGCACAAGGCGAAGTCTCCAAAAATATTTGGACGGATTATGTATCAGAACCCATTGAAAATGTAATAAGACATTTATTTGGGGCAGATCCAAAAGTAGTTGATAATTCAAAAACAGGCAGTATTGGGTACGTTTATTATAAATTGAACCAAAAACCAGCCGAAGGTGAGTCCATTGTTCTAAATGTTGGTCGTGTATCAGGTGATGTTAGTATTCAACTTATTGATGGAACTCGCTTCGAATTTAATGCCCAAAATTGGGATAAACCTGCTATTTCAACCATTCAACTTGATTCAAAATTGGATTTTGTAACTAGAGTTACCTTTAAAGGAACTTCTGGAAATATTTCATTGGCTTGGTCCGTCACCTTTTTTATTCTGTGTGGTTTATTTATTGCTTTTTTCGTGTATCACAAATTTGCTTTACCTCAACCTGCCAATGATAACTCTATTGGAAACTCCAACACTATTATTTTGGATTTTTCAAAAACCTTTGCTGGATTTTTTAAAAAAGAAAAAATGGGTATAGCTATCGCTTTTTTATTACTCTATCGTTTGGGTGAATCGCAACTAGTAAAATTAGCATCTCCTTTTTTATTAGACTCGAGAGAAGTTGGTGGGCTAGCTCTAACAACTGGACAGGTCGGATTTGTATATGGTACTATTGGTGTTTTATTTTTAACTCTTGGTGGAGTTACAGGAGGAATTCTAGCCGCTCGTGATGGGTTAAAAAAATGGATTTGGCCAATGCTTTTTGCCATTAATGTACCAAATATGGTTTATATCTATTTGGCTTCCACAACCCCAGATTCCTTTTTAATTATCAATATTTGCGTTGCAATTGAGCAATTCGGTTATGGATTTGGATTTACTGCGTACTTACTTTATATGATTTTCATCTCTCAAGGTGAACATAAAACAGCTCATTATGCTATTTGTACTGGATTTATGGCATTAGGAATGATGATTCCTGGTATGATAAGTGGCTGGATTCAGTCGATTATTGGTTATGAAAATTTCTTTATTTGGGTTATAATTGCAACAATTCCTTCATTTATTGTAACCAAGTTTTTAAATATTGATTCTGAATTTGGAATGAAGAAGTAATATGCTTGATAAGCTGTGATAACTAATTCAACTTTCAGACTTAGACCCTTTGTAACGATTATTAAATTTTAAAACGGTGAGTCCACTCCAAAAAGTCGATTCTTTCGGTTTTTAGCAATTCATGTAGATTGAAATCGCCGATAATTTTGCTAAAAACTACTTTTTGGAGTACACTCAACGGTATAATTTTGATTAAATATAAAAACAAGAACCAATTTGCAACAATGTGTTCTTTTTCATTTAGCTATGTTGGCATGATGGGATCCGACCCAACATCTCAGCCTAAGAGCTTAGCCTATACAAAAGAAGTGATTATGGCATTATAAGATTTTGACCGATATAGCACTTCGTGGTTCTTCGAATCGTGTTGGGATCAGGGATGACTTTTTTTTGCAAAAACCAGTGAAGTTTGCTTAAAAACGAAGTCCGAATTTGAGTAACTTATTTAATTTTTTCTTTAAAATAAGAAACAAGTCAAAAAAAAATCTGGCTATTTTTTATAAAATATTAATTATCAAACCCTTAAAAGTTCGCAAGGGATTTTATTATTATTTTCTACAACAGGGGAATTGACCATAATCTTAGTCTATTAAGATAGGATTGGAAATCATGTCTTTTAAATGTACTATTAACGTATTCATAGAGGTTTTGTCTGTTTGTTTGTTTTTGTTTGCAATCAAAATTTACAACAACAAAACCTCTTTTTGTTTTTACAGACACACTTTTTGGATAACTATCTTGAAGAACAAATTAACGGATTCATGAGATAGATTAAACTGAGTTGGATCGAGT
>CAZNTR010000032.1:0-26126 GCA_964575925.1 uncultured Chitinophagales bacterium | reverse complement strand
CTGGTAACCATACAGTAACATTTGATGCTACAAATTTTGCATCAGGTATGTACTTGTACAAATTGACCGCTGGGAATTTCTCTAGCGTAAAATCAATGATGTTAATTAAATAATTTATTTAATTACAAGGTCAACTCCATTTTGGAGTTGACCTTTTTTCTACTTTGTAAGCTATTATTTCTTATTTAGTTATCTTGCTAAATAAATAAGTTTTAAGCAAGCTATTCATCGAATTAGCAAGATTTAGAAGGGTGCAAACTGAAAGATTGACTTTATGAAGTAGGTTTATTCGTCGAATTTGAATAATTAAAATAGGTTAGATTTTAAACTCTTTAAGCTAATAGTAACATCAATATTTAGTTAATAGTCGAGAAAATTACATTCAACTTGGAATTTGATTGTTTAGTTAATTCAAAAATTATCATGAACGTGAGATAATACTTCTCTTAACAGATACGAAAATGGGAATACATTTACGTACTCCGAATAGTAGTTTTCAGCAAACTATTCGTCGATTTAGCAAGATTTAGAAGGTTTTACCCCCCCAAATCGACTTTCTGAAGTGAACCCGTGGCTGAATAAATCAGAATTTCGTTCTAGCCTTAAAATTTAGAACTCAAGAATCTAAAAACATTCTACCCCAAAATGACATAAATTTGAAATAAAAGCAAATAATTCTATAAAAGTACGGCAATTTGCCATTAATTGATTTCTATTTATCAGGCTAAATTACCTTTTGCTTCAAGTTAGATTAGACTTAAAACGAACTTCGCAATAAAATATTAAAAAAGGGGTTGTAATTTTTTCAGAAGCAGATGTCTAAGTTTTACGATTATCAAAAAGAGTTTCAATTCGGGGAATAAAATTCTTACAAAAGAAAAAACAACTGGTAAAATGATTCTTTTGAATCAATAAAAATCTCTATTTTGTTTCGATTTCATTTTAATTGATTAAATATTGTCGAGCCAGTTATATGCCTTATGTACAGTAGATTAAAATTTGATCAAATGGTTTTTGTCTAAGATTTTATTTATGTTCAACAACTTGGTATATTATCTATTCTCGGTTACTTGCTTTATAGTTTGTCAATCTTCTTCTTTGGTGAGCGCTACATCTATTCCTGTAAAAGGAGTTCCCTATTTACAGAACTTTACTCCAGAGCAGTTTGGATTTAATGGTAAAATTTGGGGGATTGATTCATCGCCCAACGGTTTAGTTTATTATGCTACCGATAATGGTTTGTTGGAGTTCGATGGAACTACGTGGAAGTGTTATACTGGTAGCAAAGGTATCACTCGTTCTGTATTAGTTAGTAGTGATTCCTTAATTTATACGGGTTCGGATTTAGATTTTGGTGTTTGGAAAAGAGATTCATATCAAAACTTTATTTATACATCCATTTATCCTATTGATGTAGATTTAAATGATATTTACGAAGAATTTTGGACGATAAAAAAAATAGGAGATAAGGTGTTCTTTATCTCAAGTAACGCTATCTATATTTATAAGAATAATAGTTTTACTGTTGTTGCAGCACCATCAGAATTTATAGGTAGTTATGTATTTTCAGACACTTTATATATCTCGGACAAGCAAAGTGGTATTTATTCGATAAAGGATATTACGTTGTCAAAAGCATTTGATTTTCCTTTAAATACAAGTCTTGAAATCGTTGGTATATATAAAAACAACACAGACGTAACAATTGTATCTAGAAATTCAGGGTTATTTACTCCTAAATTAGGTGTTTTAAAACCAATAGAATCAATTCTTTCTGATGAACTAAAAAAAGATCAGGTTTTTAGTTTTACTAAAATTAATGATAATCATATCGTATTTGGAACTGTACTAAAAGGTTTATTTATTACAAACTCAAATGGAACCATTATTCATCACATAAATAGGAATAAGGGTTTAATTAACAGTACTATATTAAGCTTGCATTATTCTGTAAATGGAAAATTATGGGCAGGATTAGATTTTGGAGTTTCCTATCTAGACCTAAACTCTGATTTAACGTATTTTATTGATTATCGAGGTGATTTTGGTTCGGGTTCTGCTGCATTCTTAGATGATAATTTGTTTTATTTAGGAACAAATCAAGGCTTATATGTAAGTAAATGGGATCAATTAAATAATGATAGTGAGTTCAATAAATTGAAACTCATTCCGAATACAGCAGGTCAAATATGGACAATTAACAAAATTGAAAATGAATTATTAGTTGGTCACGATCGTGGTTTATTATCCTTAAAAAACGGTAAAATTGAGGTTCTTTCGAGTAAAAGTGGCATTTGGAGTATTACACCATTTAAAGATGTATTACTAGCAGGAACGTATAAAGGCGTTTTTATTTTTAAAAAAAACAAAGCTAGACGTTGGGAATTTCTGAAACAAATGGAGCTATTTTCAGGAGCTTGTAGCCAAATCACGATGGAAAGTGACGATGTTATATGGATTAATATTCCAAATTATGGAGTAGTAAGAACAACGCTTAATGAAAATTTATACCCTAAAAACAGAGAAATATTTTTAATTGATGAATTTAATGACAAAAACCTATTGCTCAGTAAAGAGAATGGCCAAATTTTAGTAAAAACAGGAAAAAGTGTGTTTGTTTATGATATAGAAACAAGTTCATTTGAACAAAATGAAGTTTCTAGTAATAAATTGATTGGCAAAGGACTACAGTCAGGTTTATATCAATCTTCAAACTTAACTAAAGAAATTGAATTCTATCCTGTCTATAATGGATTTGCTTTTATAACAAGAAATAACGCAGTTCGTAGCGATTCGTTACATCTTTCGTTATTAGTTCGAGAAATGGAAGCCTTTAATAATCAATCCTCTATCCCGGTTTTTAGTGGTTCTTCAATTCCTTACCGTCTAAATAATATAAAAATTGAATTGTTAGTTCCATTTCAAAATGATATTGAATATCAATTTAAAATCGGTGAAAATGGTTTGTGGAATAAGCCGAGTAAAAATAATTATTTAAGTATTATAAATTTAAAATCAGGAGAGTTTAGAATATTTTTTAAAGCGAAAGTTAAAGGCGAAATTGAAATAAACAACGCAATTTATTTGAGTATTGAAACGCCCTGGTTTAGATCGAAAATAGCCTTTTTTATTTACGCAATAATCGTAATCTTAGTATTATACTTATTAATGAAACTTCAATTTAGGGTTCTTGCAAAACAAGAGAAGCGCTTGTTAAAAGTCAAAGATCAATCACTTTTAGATCAGTCAAAGAAGCATGAGGAAGATCTTGGTCAAATCGAGAAAGTTCGATTAAGAGAAGAAGTGGAATACGTTAAGACGCAATTAAAAAACAAAACTATCGAATTGGCCAATAAAGCCAAAGAAAATGAAGAAAAGAATCGTTTATTGCAAACCATAAAAATGCAATTTGAGCAATTACAAAATGATAGAGATCCGTTAAAAATAAAATGGGGAGAACTGCAACGATTATTAGACTCCTATATAAGTATGCAGGACAACACCTTTGAAATACAAATGGATGAGTTACACCAAGAGTTTTTCAAAAATCTAAAACATAAGTTTCCAGGCTTGTCTAGTAATGACCTACGCTTATGTGCCTATTTAAAGATTGGCTTTAGTTCAAAAGAAATTGCTGACTTACTTAATATTCAACCTTCTAGCATTTATATTAGTCGTTCACGTCTTAGAAAAAAATTGGGTCTAACAATTGAAGAAGATTTGTATGATTTTTTGAATTCGATATAAAACTGATAAGAGCGGTTTTGAACGTTTTTGATGAGTTATAGGCGCAAGTAAAAATTAAATTTGAAAATTCATGTTCTTTTGCAATAGTACTTTAGTGATATTTAAGGTTTCTTTTTAAAGTCTCAATAAGATTTTTTTTTAATAGACTAAAATGCTTGTTGTTCAAACGAAGCTAAAAAATATTAAACAGACAGTTGATTTGGATGTTTAGTCTGCAACGAAAAGTCGATTTTATGGGATTAACCCGTTACAAATTACGAGAATTTACCAATTATTTTGCTTAAAAACTACTTTTCAGAGTAATATCATATCTATCTCTAAAAGATGCAGTTTTAAGAACGCGAGATTATAGCATTAATTCAAAAACAACAACAAGGAGGGTGGTGTAAGTTCAACTAAACTAATAATAACAATTGTTACACTTTAAAAGCATCAAGGTAACAAAGGTCTTTATCTGTAAATATGATTTAAAAAATAGAGTTTTAATCATTATGATTAAGTGTTACTTCCAAGTTGCAATTTTATTATTATTTAAACTTATTGAGATTTCAAGAAATTACGTTAAATGAAAAAAATATTATTTGCGATTACGGCATTGTCCATACCTGTATTGCTATTTCTAGGTCTAGAATTTGGTCTCAGGTTAAATTCATTATATACCCCATATCCATTATTCATTCCTTTGCCTTCAAACACTGAATACCTAATTGCAAATCCCGAATTTGGTACTCAATACTTTCCAGATTTTAAGCCATCAATAGCACCAATACCCTTTTCAAAAGTTAAGAAAGACTCAACTTTACGAATCGTTACTTTAGGCGGTTCAAGTGCGGCAGGGTTTCCATATCAGTCTTCCTTTTCATTTAGTGGGCAACTATTTAGGCATTTATTATACAATTTCCCTCAATATCAATGCGAAGTCATAAATTTATCTATGACAGCAATTAATAGTTATCAATATGTGGATATGATTGATGAAATTATAGCTATACAACCAGATGTGGTTTTAGTCTATGGTGGGCATAATGAGTTTTTTGGGGCTTATGGAACGGCTTCCAATTTTGGTTTTTCAATGATAAATCATCCACTTGTAAAACAATTGATAATAAAGTTAAATAAGTTAGCCTTAATTCAAGTTCCCAAGAAAATAATCGCTAATAGCAAAGATAAATCAAAAGACAGCAGAACACTCATGTCTAAAACGATAAAGGAAGTTTCTATTCCATATAAAGAAGATCTTTATAATTCTACAATAGAACAGTTCGAATTTAATATGCAAACTATACTTACATCGTTAGAAAAGCATTCCATCCCAGTTATTTTGAGTACAATTGGATCAAACCTAAAAGATCAAAAACCTCTAGGTACATCCAGTTATGCAGACTCATTATATCAATTAGCCAACCAAATACGTATTAAATCTGATAAAATAAAAGCTGATTCGCTTTATATGGCTGCAAAGGAACAAGATCCCTTACGATTTAGAGCACCAGAAGAAATTAATCTAATTCTTGAAAAATTAAATTCGGCATTTAATAATAGTTATTTAATTGATGGGAAATCTTCGCTGAAATCAATTTCAGTTTCTGGAATTGAAGATAATTCAGTCTATACTGATCATCTGCACCCGAATGATTTAGGTCATTATACCTTATCTGTATTATTTTTTAAGGCTATTATCTGTGTTTTAAACCTGAAAGAAGTAATGTTTGACGAAACAGTAGCCCCTTATTTGCCAATCTCTTCATTTGATAAGACCTATGCTGAAATTCAAATCGCTAAACTTACCAGTGAATTTCCATTTGAAAAAAATAGGAGTGAGAGTTCATCCAATTTTATTTTTACGCAGAAAGCCAAGGAAATAATGTCTAAATCCTATTCGGATTCATTAAGTGCGTTAACCTATGTAAAACATTTATTTGTTATTGAACAATTAAGCAAGGCAACGACTCATGAATTAAATTTAAAGGATACCTTATCGTATGCAGCGCATGCTTGGTCTTTAGCGAATTGGCAATTATTTAATAAAAAGTATTTTACAAGATGTTTAGAAATTCTATCTAAGAATCCCAACACGGAAGAATTCGCATTAGATTTATCTTTAATTGCGGCTAATTACCACAAAGAATCAATTTTTTATGAAATGAATGGGGCTTATTTACTAAAACTAAACAAATTGAAAACCGCTAAATATTGGTTAGAAAAATCGGTAGAATTAAATCCTAAATCAACCTATTCATGGTATAATCTTGCAAGACTATCGGTATTGAACGGAGATACCTTAGCTGCAAAAAAATATTTTGATAGATATGTTCAATTAAAATAATTGAGTTAAATCCTAATTCAATTTTAATCGTTAGTTGAGGGCACTCTAAAAAGTCGATTCTTTCGGGTTTCACCCTTACAAATCCTTCGAATTCGACGAATAGTTTGCTAAAAACAACTTTTCGGAGTACACTCTTAGTTCTAAAAAAAGTCCAAAAGCTTTTAATTCAGCGTTATTTGTGAATACGTGAATTGTTACAAAACCCAAGTTGGGTTAAGAGGGAATTCGATTTTTGTTTATTCTTATTCTTTTTCTTTTCCGTATTTGCTTTATTTTTAACGTTTTTTAATTAAGGCTTTTTGGTGGTTTCAAAGTGGGATCGGTGTTAGGTAGTAAAAGAACTATGAAAACTGATTTAATATTTATCATAGTTTTGCATCGCTTGTCTTCTGTATCACTTTTTTATGGAATGTCGTTGTAATTTGTTTTTATTCTTTGGGATGCTACCATCTTATCGAAATTCATATTTCGAACTCAGGTTAACAATAATTAATGATACGATTTAAAAATGTCGATTTTCTCAGTTTTATCCCTACCAAATCCTTCGAATAAATCGAAAAATTTGCTTAAAACTTCTTTTCGAAGTTTCACTTATTACTGATATCTAAAAAAAGCGTTGGATATCTAAATGTGATTTTGGGACTAGCTACAATAGCTTTCAGATTGGGCTAATTATGAAACTTAAGACAAAACCTTAGTGATAAAAAGTAATCACTAAGTCTAATTTATAAAGTGTTTTGAGGTACCAAAAGGTAAATTTTCTTTTTCAAGTGCTCTTGTTTAATAGTTTTTATTCGAAGCTACTGTTTCTTATTTGTTTTAACTCACTTATGAAAAAAAATGGTTAACTACACTTTTAGATACGATCATTTTTAGAGGTAGGATAGTGCATTTTTTGTTATTACCCTGTATTTCGAGTCGATTTATAACAAAAAAAATCATGTCTCTGATTCCCTTTGTCTCAGATAAAAGAAGATTACTCTTTCGTAATAGAACCGTTTATTATTTTCAATGGATGAGAAAATTTTATTTTGAAGCAAGAAGTGGAATTTTTTAGTAATAAAGGTAATATGATTCCTTTATTTTTGCTTTTTACAAGGAAAAATATTTCACAGCATGAAAAATATTCTTGCAAGTTAATTAATCAATCATTAAATTTTTTGCCAAGCCGTAATAAATATGGCAAATTATAAGTTCGATAAAAAAATAGGTTAAATATGAAAATAGTTACAAGTACTAAGGTAGCGTTGGCGTTACTTTGCATTATGTCAACTCTGTTCGCAGGAACAGCTTTTGCACAAAACGCCAAAATGGAAAAAGAATTTATATTCTTTGTTGATGGAGTTAATGTTCAGGTGCCTGAAATTGCAAGTGGAACTGTAGTTAATGATCCATTAAATGCAGAATCAGGTAATAAAGTACTCAAATTCGGTGGTGGATCTTGGGCTGAAAACGGTTTGGTTTGGCCAACTGTAGATGGTGGAGTTGATATGACCGACTTTACAGCTGCTGAATATGGCGGATCAAAAACCTTATATTTAAAACTTCTAGTTGATCCTGCAAATGCAGCTAATGATTTAAAACTAACCTTCTTTGACAAGGGTGTTGTTGGTCCAGTTGCTGAAGCTGATTTACGTTTTCGTATGAATTTTTCAGTTCCTCTTTGGTCAAGAGATGGCCAATGGCATGAGCTTGCAATTCCACTTCCACCAAAAAGTTCAGCGGCTCTAGATTCTGCAAAAGCAGGTAAAAAAGTTGACGGAAGTGATTTAGGAGTTGAAGTTGACTCATTGTTGCAATATTGGTCATACGGTGGTGCTTGGGGATCAGGTGCTGGTGTATGGGGTCCTGATGATGCAAATTGGAAAGAATTTGAGTGGGATGCTGTTGAAATGGTAGGTTTCCACTTCGATTGGGACGGTGCGTCTGGCCCTGTTTATGTTGATAATTTATACATTGGTGATGAAACAACTGATATAAGTATTGCAACTGCAGCTCCTGCAGAAGTTGGTGCCGTTACTATTGTAAATGCAAATCAAGAAAATACCTTAAACTGGCCTGCTGGCGAGGGTGTAGCAGGTTATCAAGTTTATTATAGTGATAAACCGTTTACAAGTGTAACTGATGCTGATGTTCTTAATCTAGGTAGAGTTGCTGGTGCTACAACATTCAAGCATTCTCCGCTTGCTCCGCATCCAAGTGTCGCTACTGGCATTGAAAGTTATTATGCAGTAACCTCTTTGAGTAACTTTGGAACAGAAAATCAAAGTATTGCTTCTAGTTATAAAGGTGTTACAGGTAATGTAAAATCAACACCTTGGATTCAAGAAGTTGACGAAGAAACAGCATTTAGCATTCTTGATAATCTTGATGCAGGCGTTGTAAGTAATGCAAATTTCCCTGATTTTATCAAACCATTTATCGTTACTCCTAATTCAAAAGTAACAGCGGGATCAGCAAGTGCTGATGAAGCTGATTTAAGTGCAAAAGTATGGATTGTGTACTTTGAAGGAATTGAAACGGGTACTTATATCATTTTCTACGCTGAAGTAACTGATGAAAAACGTCAATTCAATTTATATGATAACGGTTTGGGAGCAAATGGTGCTTGGGATTATGATAGTATCGAATTAGGTTTCGGTGGATACCAAGTTGAATCTTTCTTAAATGGATCTAGCCATGAAGTTGCAATGCGTGGTGCTGAACCTGATTATCAATTCCGTATGGGTAAACACTCAGACGGTAATAATCTTGAAGGTTTCGTTTATGAGAACTTTAGATTTGCTGCAATAGCACCAGATGCACAGTGTCTTGTGGATTCATTAAAAGACGGTAGTGAAAATGTTATTGGGTACAAATTAATTGGTGCCTTAAATGTAAATGCACTACAAGGTGGTGAAGGACAAGATGTTTTAGTTGACCTTCCTAACGACTTAGAGTTAAAACTTTACCCATTCACATTTGCTGTAAATGACAATGATGGTGCTGGTAGAGAATCTCAGATGAACTGGTCTTATAAACCAAATACAACTGATGGCTGGTGGAATGCCCCTGATGAGCAACCCTCAGTAGCATTTGCGGGTAAAGGCATAGTTGTATCCAACGAGTCTGAAAATCAAAGTCAATTAGCAGCTTCATTTGAGTTAAATCAAAATTATCCAAACCCTTTTAACCCAAGCACAAGAATTGACTTTAGCCTGCCAAGTCAGTCGAATGTAAAATTGGAAGTATTTAATGTATTAGGACAAAAAGTAGCTACACTAGCTAATGAAGTAATGAGTTCTGGAAAACACAGTGTAAACTTCGATGCTACTTCATTTGCATCAGGAATGTACTTGTATAAAATTACAGCGGGTTCATTTGTTAGCTCTAAAAAAATGATGCTTATAAAATAACCGTTTAAGGCTTATTTATGAAAAGGGGGTAACAACCCCTTTTCTATATACATCTAAATAAAATAGAATTGGTTACTTATGAACAGATTTTTTATACTATTTTTTATACTATTTGCTTTTAGTAAATCTGTAGATGCCCAATCGGTTGGTAAAATTACAGGGCGAATTATAGATGAGGCTAGGAATGAATCCCTGCCTGGAGTGAGTATTCTTATTAAAGGAACAACACTCGGTGCAGCGACTGATTTTGATGGTGTCTATACCATTTTAAATATAAAACCTGGAACCTATACACTTGAGGTATCCTATGTAGGTTATGCTACTCAAGTTATTCAACAAGTGGAAGTTCAATTTGATAAAACAACAACTATTGACGTTAAACTAACCGAAGCCGTTCTTACTGGTGAAGAAGTTATCGTAATTGCCGAAAAACCTATTGTTCAAGTAGATAGAACTACTACTACGGCGTTTGTGTCAAGTGAGAAATTAAATACCTTACCCGTTGTTTCAGTTGGTGATGCTATTAATTTACAAGCAGGCGTTGTTGACGGCCACTTTAGAGGTGGTAGAATGGGAGAGGTTGCCTATTTAGTAAATGGTGTACCGATAAATAATGCCTATAGTAATTCTGCTTCATTTGAAATAGAACAGAATATGGTTTCAAGTTTAGAGGTTATTTCTGGTGTGTTTAATGCAGAATACGGCCAAGCCATGAGTGGTGTGGTCAATATTGTGACAAAAGATGTTCCAAATAAATGGAGTGGAAGTGTTCTAAGTTATGTAGGAACAGTAGTAAGCTTAAGAGAAAATGAATATGTAACACGTGTTTCAGATGCAGGCAATTTCTTAGCGTATAGTGATTTCACCACTGAAAAGATATCGAATTTTGAAGCGGCGAATCCCTTAGCAAGAAATGATGTTCAGCTATCTTTAGGTGGACCTTTAATAAAAGAAAAGTTAGGCATCCAACTTTCTTTGAGATATTTTAAAGAAGACGGTTATTATTACGGAAGAAATTTATTTAGTAATTCAGATAAAAGTTTTGGATTGAACTCTTCTACAGATTCAGATACCTGGGTTATTGGCTCAAATGGAGATAATAAACTGGTCTCTTACAATAATCAAAATCGTTTATCGCTCAATGCGGGACTCTCCTATACAATAAATAACACCTTCAAGTTAGATTATAATGTCTTTTTGCAGCAGAATCATTACGAACCCTATAGTCATGATTACAAATATGTTCCTAACGCACTTAACAAAATCGATGGGTTGAGTCAAAATCACATTGCAGGGTTGCGCATTGCGATTGATAAGAACTCATTCGCTAATATCTCTTACAGTTATTTACATGATGATAACGAAAATAGATTGTATGATACCCCAAGTGATAGTAGATATGTTTCAGCAGAAAATACAAATTTGAATGGTCAATTCGCATTTAGAGTTTCTGGAAATGATTTGTATTCGGCCGATCAAAGAACTCAGACACACACCGTAGTAGGAGACTATACCAATCAAGTTTCTAAAGAAGTACAATTAAAAACAGGCTTTTTAACACGTTTACATTCTATTAGAAATGAAGATTTTGCTATTCGAGTTATAAATGGTGTTGCTCAGCGATCTGAAGTAAATACAGAGAATAATTTGTTGCTCACCGATCCGAAAGAATATGCGGCTTATGCACAAACTAAAATTGAGTTTAAGGAATTAATCATTAATGCAGGTCTTCGTTTTGATTATTTTGACCCTAACTTTATTGTTCCAATCGATTGGGGGCAAGCAAGGTTTGCAGAAGTACCCAATCCAGACAATCCTACTGAACTAATTTCTAATCGAGAAGATGCTCCTGTATCAACACAGTTCAGTCCTAGATTAGGGGTAGCCTTTCCCATATCTGCCACAGGGGTGTTACGATTTTCGGCAGGTCTGTTTTTTCAATCGCCTCCGTTTGGAATTATGTACACGAATCCTGAATTCAAGGGAGAAAGTGGTGTAAATGCATTCTTTGGAAATGCCAGCCTTAAACCAGAACGTACGCTATCTTTTGAAGTTGGTTTACAACAAGGACTTACGGAAAGTGTAGGAGTTGAGTTAACGGTGTATTCAAAAGATATTCGAAACTTAGCAACCTACTCCTTGTTCCTTGATCCAAATGGTGCATTAATTAACCAAGCGCAAAACTTAGATTATGGTACCATTAAAGGGATTACATTTGCCTTATCAGAGGCTGGGAAAGGGAATTTTTCATGGTCATTAGATTATACGCTACAATTTGCAAATGGATCGGCATCGGATCCATCTGAGGCCTTTCAACGGGCACAAACTGGAGAGGCTCAAATATTTAGAGCTCAACCTTTAAATTGGGACAGAAGACATGTTATTAATAATTCATTATCGATAAACGATATTAAAGGATTTACCATTTCTTTAATAAATAGATATAGAACAGGCACGCCTTATACTACTTCTAGGTTCGACATTATCTCATTTTTGAAAAACAATGCCTCAAGACCAGGTTATTTTACCTCTGACTTACGCGTATTTTACAAACCACCTATTTTAAAAAAACTAGACTTACAATTTTTTCTACAAGTTGACAACTTAACAGACTCAAGACCACAATGGAGTGTGTATAACGATACCGGTGTTGCAACGCAATCATTTGATATGGAAAGATTAAAAAGACAAGGTATTCGTGTGGGTGGCTTAAACTCCTTAGAAGAGTTTTATTATCGCCAAGAATTTTTTGGCCCTCCAAGAAGAGTTAACCTAGGTTTAAAATTTGCATTTTAATTAGTAAATGGTTTTATATATGAAAAAAATAATAGTATTCGTACTTCTTTTTGCCGCAAATAGTTTAGTTGCGCAAGATGCGAAAAATCTAATTCCAGCCGAGTACCGAGGAAACGCCGAGTGGGTTGCCAGAGGTATAATGGATGGGAACTTAATTGAAACGAATTATAGAAACCATGGAGAACTTTCTCGATGGAGTGATATTCCTTGGGGTGTTTGGCCAAGAGGAATTGGTGGTCGCCATATCGATGGTATTGCCATTGTTATTGCTGGGAGAGTTCCAGGTGAAAGACTCAAGTATCCAGAGATTTTCCCCAATGCAACAAGAGATACCTCAGTAAATCCTGTAATTATAAATTATCGTGATGCAGGACGTCTTGTTGGTGCTGATGGAAAAGTATGGGGTTGGTTACCCTTGAACGAATTTTTAAATAGGAATCGTTTTAGTCCAATTGCAGGAAATAGAATACCCATTCCAGCTGTTTCAAATGATCCAACTTCTTGGCCTTCTTTTTGGCCAGATAGATTGGGAGAAGAAGACGCTGGCTGGGCAAATTCTTGGAATGGAATGTTTGGTAAAGGTGTTTTAAATGCCGATTTGGAATCTTTTTATGTAATGGACGATTACTCTGATAGAGCCTACCATATTAATAAATCAGCGGCAACTCCTGCACTTTACGGTAATAATTCTGGTGGTGTTTATTATTCAGACCCTTCCGATTCTACTAAAGGTGGTCTAGGATTACAGGTTAAAACCAGATTGTTGCAGTGGGCGAACGTGTTAGCCGAAGATGTGATGTTCTTGCTCTACACCATTACCAATACAGGAGGAACCAATCATAATGCTTTGTATTTTACCCAATTAATTGATTATGGATTAGGAAATGAAGAGGGCGATGAGAATGCGGCTTTTGATCCAATTCAAGATGTGGTTTACGGTTGGGATCAAGATGGTATTGGGCAAAGACAAACAGGGGGAACGTATGAGTTAGGCTATGTTGGTATGGCCTTCTTAGAGAGTCCTGCCAATTCCTCCAATAACAAAGATGATGACGAAGATGGAATAACCGATGAAGATAGATTTGACGGGCCTGGTGTATTAATTGAAGGTCAAGATGAAATTCTAGCTTATGTTAAAGCAAATTATGACTTGGCTAACTTAGAAAACTTTTATGGATTAATTTCTGAGAGAGCTGCATTTAAAGCTGGTAAATGGTGGACAGCTGATGAAAATCTTGATTGGGTTGGATACTCTGACTTGAATGATAACGGTACCTATGACAATGGCGAACTCTTAAATAATGATGTTGGCCTCGATGGTATTGGTCCTTTCGATTTAGGATATTCTGGCCCTGACACTGGTGAGGGTGATGGAATTCCACAAAATGGGGAACCAAACTATAATATCCTAGATGTTGACGAATCAGATCAAATTGGTTTACGTGGATTTGATTTAGGTACTAGACCATTTTACGAGACTGGCGAAAATATGAGAGCGAATGGTGATACTTGGATTTGGGAACGAATACAATTGTCCATTTTCGACTTAGGTGTAAAATCAGCTGAGTATCGTGCAGATATCGAGCCATTTGCATTGTTCGTTTCTGGGCCGGTAAATTTAGCCCCAAAACAAACAGACTTCTTTTCTACCGCATGGATTTTTGGTGCCAATCAGGAAGATTTCTTTAAAAATAGAAGAACCGTGCAAAATATCTACAACTCAGATTATAGTTTTGCACAGCCTCCAATTACACCTAGATTAACCGCAGTTGCTGGTGACGGTCAAGTTATATTAGCTTGGGATACAACCTCCGTTCGTTCATTCGATCGCTTTTTGCAAGATTTTGACTTTGAAGGGTATAAACTTTACAAAGGCACAGATCCTCTGTTTACGGATGCCAAAACGATTACGAATGCCGATGGAACACCCACATTCTTTAAACCTATTGCTCAGTGGGATTTAGTGAATGATATTAAAGGTAATAGAACAGTTCTTGGTGGCGAAGCGGTATATAATTTAGGAACCGACAATGGTTTAGCTTTTTATTATGTTGACCGAAATGTTACCAATGGAAAAACCTATTATTATGCCTTAGTTGCCTACGATAGAGGTATCGTTCCTGAGGGTGGTGGAGATGCTATTGATCCACAAGAAACAACTTTTAGAGTAAGTGTTGACCAAGCAGGAAAAGTAATCTCTACTACACCGAATTCAACTGTAATTACACCGAGACCAAAAGCATCAGGTTATACGAAAGGTGGCTCATCTACTACATTAGATAAAGTTACCAGTGGGCTTGGTTCTGGTTCAATAAGTGTTAATTTAATTATTCCAGAAATTGCAGATTATAATGCGGTTTACAGATTAAGCTTTTTTGATACGTTAATAGTCTATAATGATGCTTACAATACAAGTGAATTTATGCTTGAAAATAGAGTGACATCTAGTACTGTTATTGGACGAAGAGTTTTAACCAACATTACTCCTTTGCAAGATGGATTTGTAATAGAGTTTAATAATGTGGCTCTTAGTCTAAATGAAGAAAAAACAGGGTGGATTTCTGGAAAAGGTACTAGTTCTGAAATGATTGACAATGATCCGACCACCTTAAGTGGGTACACCACTACTTGGGTTGGAACGGCAAGTGAAAATAAAGACGGTGCATTTATAAGAACAGCTGATGATTTCGCTTTAGTTTGGGTTAATCCAGATGACTCGACCTACACCCCACCACGTTTTTTTGGTGTGAATAACAACTTAAGAAAAGCATTTCCTGTATTTGCCTTTAATACAACAAAAGGAACTAAAGTAGATTATTTGGTAGTTGATAATGATCAAAGTGGAGAATTATCTGTTGGTGATACCTTTATTATTAATGAATTTGACCTCACATTAAGACTTCGCAAATTCCGTTTTAATGTGGTGTTTACCCTAAAAGAAGGTCAAGCAGATGTTAGTCCACAGCCAGGTAATCGTTTTGAAATTTATCAAGATAAACCGTTTAAAACTGGCGATTATTTTGAATTTGCACTCAATCCACCAAGTATCGACACCTTGATGGCAAAAGAGGCTTTAAAGAACATTCGGGTTGTTCCAAATCCCTATTTAGCCGCTTCTGCATATGAACCAAGATCACAAATTTTGGGTCGAGGTGAACGCAGAATTCAATTCACCAACTTACCTGCCAACTGTGATATTCGCATATTCAATGTAAGAGGTGAATTATTACAAACACTCATTCATACAGGTGGGATAGAAAATGGCTCCCTTTTCTGGGACTTAAAAACCAAAGAAAACCAAGATCTTGCTTATGGAGTGTATGTATTCCATGTAAAAGCTCACGGGATTGGTGAACACATTGGCAAATTTGCAGTAATTAAATAGGGATGTTAGCCATGAATAAATTTATAATCATAATCTTTTCAATTGTCGTTCTTGGAGTTGTTTCTAACTCGAATGTACAGGCACAAACTCGCTCCGGCTCAACGGTTGCCAACTTCTTAACGGTTGGAATGGGGGCTACAGGGTCTTCACTAGGTCATGCTTACACCGCATCTGTATATGGTGCTGAAAGTATGTTTTGGAATCCTGCGGGAATTGCACGTTCCGGTGATCTTTCCTACACTTCTGGATCGCTAAATATGTCTTATTTCGACTGGTTTGCAGACATCAGCATGTATAATAGTGCCCTTGCATTTAAAATTAATCAAAGTGCTAGCATTGGATTTAACATCTCCTATGTGAACTACGGTCAAATGGAAATTACAACAGTTGATGTGCCAACAGGAATTGGGACAACTTTTGGAGCATACGATTTAAGTTTTGGTTTAACCTATGCATCTAAACTAACTCAAAACTTTCATTTTGGTGGTACCGCTAAACTGATCAGACAATCCATTTGGGATATGAGCGCTCAAACTATTGCCATTGATTTAGGTTTTATTCTCGAAACAGAATATCTTAATGGTATGACAATTGGTGCTACTATTTCCAATTTTGGTGGTAAAATGCAAATGCAAGGTATCAATACCGACTTATTCGCTGATATTGACCCAACCTCAGAAGGAAATAACCCTGATACACCTGTAACAGTAAAAACAGACGAATGGGATTTACCTCTTTCATTTAAGTTTGGATTTGCCATTCCAGTTATTAAAACAGAGTATGTTACCTATAATGTGATGAGTGATATTCAACAAACCAACGATAATAATCTAAACTTCGATTTCGGTAATCAATTAGTGTTTACGACTAAAACTGTTCAATTTACAGTAAATGGTGGTTACAAAGATTTTTTACTTGAAGACAATGTTGATTCACATTTCACCTATGGTGTAGGTGTTCGCCTAAGAGTAGCGAAATCGACTAATGTTGCCTTCAATATTAGTCAAGTACCATTTAGTTATCTTGGTAACACAAGAATGGTTGACTTTAAAGTCTTTTTTTAAATCAACCAATTAAGAATAAGTTAGTAATAGATAGATGCTTAGCTTGCTAAGCATCTATCTTAATGTATAAGACCATGTTCTTTCGAAGTAAACTTTTGTTTTTGCTTGTATTTGCCTTTCTCTCTTGTAAAAAAAACAAGATTAATGAGTTCACATTTAGGCCAGTTGCACTTGTAAATTCTACAGAAATAAGTTCTGATGATTTCTCCCAATTTTATATAAAACATTTAATCCTTACCGGTAAAAACGATACCAAACTAAATAGATATGCCTATCTAAATGAGTTAATCGATAAACTCATTCTATCAGAAGAGGCCAAGAATAATTTATTACATACAACTACTGAGTTTAAAACATTCAGCGAGCGCGAGCATAAAAAATCGTTTAGAGATTTTTATTTCTATGACGTAATGAACGCTATTCCCATTTCTATTACTGAGGATGAATTGGTAAATAATTGGATTAAATCAAAATCCCAAGTAGTTGTTAGACATTTGTTTTTTACAAATCACACCGATGCCAACCTGTATTACAGTCGACTGAAAAATGGAGAGAACTTTATCGACTTAGCCAATGAACTCTATCATACAAGCCGCTTTGATAGCACTGCGGGACTTTTAGGAGCCATTAAATATTTCTCTGTTGATGATCAATTTGCACAAGCGGCTTTTTCACTTCCTGTTGGTAGCTATTCTGAACCTGTAGAATCAAAATGGGGCATTCATATAATTAAGGCAGAAAATAGAATTGAAGAAAGAATTAGAACAGAAGATCAATTCAATTACGCTCGCAAAGGGATTGAAAGCCAAGTAAAACTCAGAAAGCAACGACTTCAAAGTAAAAATGTAGTAAGCAAAGTAATGCTAGACTCAAAACCCGTATTTAATGAAGAATTAGTGCGATCCATAGAGCAGACCATAATAGCTATATTAAACAATAAAATTCAGAACAATCCAGATCAACGAACAGATTTAATACGATTTGAACAAGAAGAATCGGAACTTTTTTTACAAAAATATGCGCCTGATCAGGTCATTGCAACCTACACTATTGGATCAACTTTAAAAGAATTTACGGTTGAGGATTTATCCTTTTGGATTACAGATACCATCGCTTCTGAATCACTAAAACGATTTGGAATCATATTAGGAAGAGCGCTACGTGATGAATTGTTTTATCAAGAAGCCCTTTCGCAAGACTATGATAAAGACCAAAGAATAAAACATGATTCATTATTAAGAAATGATTTGTTCTTAGGTGATTTATATATGAGTAAATTGCTTCAATCTTATATGGACAATGATTCTTTATTTAGCAAAAATAAAAGTTTACAAGAAAGTATGATGAGCAAACCCCCCAAAACATCTTCTTTAAGCGTGTCGTACTTAAATAAGCAGTTTACTTCTTTAAATGATGCAAGAAAAACTAAGCTAAGATTAGAAAAGAACGTAAGTACAAGTAAGCTGAAAAGTGAAGGCTTTAATCAAGTTCAAACTACGTTTTCTTCGACTAATTCTAATTATGGTTTGTTTTCAAAAATGCCAGTCGAAAAACTTAACCTACATTCAAGCGAGGATAAATTTTACTTGGTTTATATTACTAAACGATCTATTGCAGATGAGGAAATTGACCTAAGTTTAAAGTCAACTATGAAACAATTTTATGCCTCAATAATTCATATTGACTCACTAAGACAAAAAAGTAACATAAAAATTGATAGTACACTTTTTGAACAAGCTATGAATTTTAATTAAACCGAACTCTGTTTACTACTATTTATAAAAGTTGTTCTCGTATAAGAAATAAATTAAATAAATCTAGTTTAACATGTTTTAGCAGTTAAAGGCTCTGAAAAAGCCAGAATAATGTCAAGATTATACAAGTTGAATTACAAATAAGCTGAAAAAAAACTAAATTCAGCATTATTTAAAAATTTGTATTGTAATTAGTGTTTAGAATTCTATTCATCGTTTTATTTTCTGTAAATCTTAGCAATGCTCAACGTTTTGAATTAGTTTGGTCTGCTGAGTTTGACGGAAATAGCCTAGATGATACACAGTAGGCTCCTCAATATGGTACAGGTTCTGATTATGTCTTAAATGGCTGGAGAAATAACGAGCTTCAATATAATACCGTTAGATCGCAGAACATAGTTGTGAGTGATGGTACGCTTAAAATCATTGTACAAAATGAGAGATATTCAAATCAAGATTACACTTCTGCTAGAATTAGAGGTATCAATAAAGGCGATTGGAAATATGGTATTTTAAAAATACGCGCAAAATTGGCTTCGGGGAATCTTTTTGTATTCTGTGAAAACTGAATCAGACGTAAGAAGTGGAAGAATGGTGTTGATAAAGTAATGCGAACTTGATTTTAAAACTTTACTAAAGTCTTAAAATAAACTGGAATTTCAGCAGTAAAATTCATCTCTTTTTTAGTTGAAGGATGGATGAAACTCAAGGAAAAGGAATGAAGCATTAGTTTTTTCGCTCCTTTTGCGGCGCTTCCATACATCACATCGCCAACAATTGGGAATCCCATTTCAGAAAGATGAACACGAATTTGATTTTTTCTCCCAGTAAATAATGTGATTTCTAATAAACTGAATTTGTCCGATTCTTGAATCACTTTATACCCTGTTTTAGCAAATTTTCCTTGTTCCGGATCCTTGACTGAAAAAACTCTAAACGCTTTATTTTCAGTTAAGTAAGAAGTGATGATTCCTTCATTTGTTTTTAATTTTCCATGAACAATAGTGTAATACGATTTACTGAAATCTTTCCAATGTTCTTGTAAAAACAGTTTTGCGGCTTCTGTTTTTGCGAAAACTAATAACCCAGAAGTATCTTTATCGAGTCGATGAACAACAAAAATGCGATTTCTTGAATTCTTATTTCCCTTTTTTACATAGTCGTTCAGCAAATAATGAGCTGTTTTTTCTTTTTCACGAGCTGTGCCAATTGTTAGTAGTCCAGCCGATTTGTCAATGACTAGAATTTCAGAATCTTCAAAAAGAATTGAAATTCCTTTTGGCTGATGTTTCATGGTTTTGTTGAATTGGAATTATCTGTTTTTTACAAGATACTGCTAAAAATGATTTCGAAACCTAACGACAGAATTAAAGTGATCTCTGATTATAATCTTTGATGAAAAGAACTGATCAAGAAAGTTGATTTTTAAAATTCAATCTGTTTAATGAGACTTAAGTCTCTAATTTGCATATTGGTACGAGACTGAAGTCTCGCACCAAATAAATAAACAAAATTACCTAATTAGATTTTATCATCTACATGTGAGCCTTTTAAGCCGAACCATGCAATGTAAACATAACAGATTGCTGGTAAGAAAAATGCAGTATGTAAACCGATTGTATCAGCCATAATTCCCATCATTACGGGTAAAATTGCGCCGCCAACAATGGCCATAATCAATAAACTTGAGCCTTTTCCAGTTTTTGCGCCTAAGTCGTGAATAGCTAAAGTGAAAATGGTTGGGAACATGATGGAGTTAAATAATCCAATGGATAGAATTGCGACCATTGCACTAGATCCACTTGCAAATAAGGCCGTTAAGGTTAATAAAAAAGCCATTCCAGCAAATCCACCTAATAATTTTCCAGCATCAACTTTTTGCATTAAAGCTGAGCCGACAAAGCGCCCAACCATTGCACCACCCCAATAGTAAGAAACAAAAGATGCGGCTTCCTTTTCAACTAAATCCGCAATATCTGGTAACCCAATAAAATTAACAAGATAACTTCCAATAGAAACTTCAGCGCCAACATAAACAAATATGCCTAAAACACCCCATTTTAAGTGGGTAACTTTCCATACTTCTGCAAAAGTATGTTCTTCTTTTACTTCTGCTTCCATATCGCCAACAATAGGTAGTTTAAGTACGGTAAAAAGCAGAGCTAATAAGAACAAACAGCCTGATAAAAGTAAATAGGGCAACTTTACGGAAGCGGCTTCAAGTAATTTATGCTCCATTAATTGCTCAGGACTCATATTCTGTAAAGCCTCCATCGAAATAGTTGCTGCAGAAAGTATTAAAATTCCACCAAGCCAAGGCGCAATTGTTGTTCCTAAGGAATTAAACGCTTGAGAAAGGTTGAGTCTGCTAGATGCTGTTTTTGATGGCCCAAGAATAGCTACATAAGGATTAATAGCAACTTGCAGTATAGTGAAACCAGAAGCTAGGGTAAATAAGGCAATCAGAAATACGGGGTAGGATGGTAAAATAGCGGCCGGTATAAACAAGGCTGCACCTGTTCCTGAAGTAAGTAATCCTATCACGATTCCTTTTTGGTAGCCAAATTTTCCAATGATTTTACCTGATGGCAATGACATTAAAAAATAGGCCGAGAAAAACATGAATTGAATAAGTGAGGCTTGAAAATAGTTTAAATCAAAAACGATTTTCAAGTGGGGAATAAGAATGTCATTTAGGCTTGTTAAAAAGCCAATCATGAAAAATAAAGCCGTAAGCATTGAAAATGCAAATGTATGCTTTTCGTTGCTTTCACCATTTAATGCGGTATTATTGGGAGCTGAAATGCCTGCCATATTGTTTATTATTTAAGTTGTTGTGAAAAAGTGTTTGCTTTTTGTTTTTTGAAAATCTAATTGTTTAAGGATAATGAATAAGAGTAAAGTGCTACAATTTTAATTGTTAACCTATTGAACGATAACATTTTATTCATACACATCATTTTGGACTAAATGTAATTTATTTTGAACTTATTTGAGGGTAAATCTTTTTTTCAGTGTATCTACTTTAACGGTAAATTTCCCTTTTTCAAGTAGATACTCTCCTTTAGCGTTTGGAAATGCTAAATGTTTTTGTGGTTGAAGCACAAAAGAGAGGTCTCTAGACTCACTAGGTTCTAATTCAATTTTTTCAAAATATGTTAACTCCTTCACAGGTCTTGTAATTGAACCAACTTCGTCAGTGATAAAGAATAAAACGGCTTCTTTACCCCTTCTTTTCCCTGTATTTTTTACAGTCACTCTAACGGTAATTTCGTCTCCCAAAGTAGGGTTCGTTTTGGATAGGGTTAAATTACTGTAAGTAAATTCAGTAAAACTTAAACCATGTCCAAAATGGTATAAACTCGTTGATTTCTCTTTTTGTTTTAGATAATTAGCCTGATGTACATCAAAGAAATATACAGCTCCCGATTTATGATTGTATGGTATATAATGATTAGAGTAAGCAGGGTAAGTAAAACTGAGTTTCCCACTTGGGTTCACCTTCCCAGAGAGAATTTCAGCACAAGCTTGTGGACCCATTGACCCTGGAAGCCCAGCAAATATTATACTTTTTAGTTTTGAATTAAACTCCGTGAATAAACGTGGTCTTCCTTCAACTAAAACTAAACTGACAGGTTTTCCTGTTTCTATGGCAGCATTAATCCAAAATTTTTGTTTGTCTTCTAGGTTTAGGTCATTAATGTTCCCAATAAATTCGGTATATGGTTCTTCACCTGCAACTACAATTATCGCATCAGCGGAGTTGGCTTCATTGGTGAATTTCTTAGTATTTCTTGAAGTGATTTCATCAAATAGGATGATTTCAGTGCTTGGGAAAGCTTTTTTCATTTCATCTTCAAATGAGGATAAATGAGTTAACTGTTCATTTTTTGCACCTTGCCAAGTATAGGTCCAGCCTCCTTGCCAGTTTTTTTTATCCCGAACTGATTTGCCAACCAATAGTATTTTTCCGCTTGACTTTAATGGAAGCATGTTGTCGTTTTTTAATAACACGATGGATTCTCTTGCAGCATTTAGAGCCATTTTGCTATGTTTTTCAGAGCCGATTTTATGAAGGCGGTCCTTTCTTGGGAAGGGATTATCAAATAAACCTAAATCTAGTTTTAATTTTAGAATTCTTCGAACGGATTCATCAAGACGAGCCTCAGAAATTCTACCTTCATTTACTAACTCAAGTAATGCATCATTAAATCTGAAATGAGTCGGTGTCATACTCATGTCAATTCCGGCTTCTATACTTAAAAAAACAGCTTCTTTAAAGTTTTCGGCTACTTTATGATAATCTACTAATTTGTCTATATCACCCCAATCTGTAAGAACAACTCCTTCAAAACCCATTTGATTTCGTAATAAATCAATTAAAATTTCTTTTGAAGCATGAACTGGAATCCCATTTATCTCACCAGAATTTACCATTATGGACTTAATTCCAGCATCAATAGCTTTCTGAAAACTAGGACGATATATTTCCTGGATGCTTTGCATGGATAGATCTACGGGAGTTCTATCCCAGCCAGATTTTGGGTCAGAGTAGCCAAGAAAGTGCTTTGCCGTTGCAGCTTGCCTATAAGGGCTAGTTTCATTGTTTTCCTGAATTCCTTTAACAAATGCTTCACCCATCATAGAAACTGTGTAAGGGTCTTCACCATAAGTTTCATAAAAGCGAGCCCAAAGTGGAGTTCTTGCCACATCCAAAACAGGAGCGAAAATCCAATGATGACCTAAATCGGCGCTTTCAACAGCTGCGACTAAACCTGTTTCAAAAGCTAATTGCGTGTTAAATGATGATGCAACAGAAATATTATGAGGGAATAGTGTGGAGTTAGCAACATAACTTGCACCATGAATATGATCAATTCCATATATAATTGGAATACCTAAACGAGATTCTTCTAAACCAATACGAGTAACTTTATCTAAATACGACTCCCAAATTTCTGGAGCCACGGCCTCCCCATTTAAAAACGAACCGATTTTATATTTTTGGAGAATCTCTCGATATTTTTTTTCATTTAGAATAACATCTTTTTGTAATCCCGATGTATTTATTTGGGAGATATCAATCTGAGTCATTTGACCAATCTTCTCCAAAATAGTCATCTTATTAATTAGTTCATCCATGTCAGATATTGTTTTAGTTGTCGATCTTGTTTGTGCACCAATGTGAATTGGCAAAAAAATGTGTGTAGTAATGGCAAAAAAAATTAAACAAATCAACCGCTGCATACCAATAGACTTTAAGTGTAGATGAAGAGATTAAGATAAATAAAGTCGAGAAATTATAAAAAAATATATCTTAAAAAGAGAAAAAATTTCATAGAGAATGACTATTTATATTGATTCATTTGAACCAATTGCATTGTTTTATACTATTTTGGTAAGCATTTCGATAATTTTCTAAATGTTTCACAACGTTTTTATAAAAATTTTATGTAAAATGAGAATTTGAAATTTCAGTTTTATCGTTTTGGTATTAACAAGTGCTTGTTCAAAGAACTCAGATAATGGAGATTCAGAAATAGTTCAATCAAAGGACGATGGCTACCTTTTAGTTTGGAATGATGAATTTGACGGAAATGAAATCTATACTGATAATTGGGAATATGTAGTAAACGCAAATGGTGGAGGCAATTATGAACTACACTATTTAACAGCACACGAAGAGAATTTTACGAGCTATAATGTTTCAAGAAATGATACAAGTACACGTTTTGTACTGCAACAAAAGCCGTTTTCTTATAAGGTCGCTTTGAAATTTGTGTAATAATGCCAAAAGGACAAGGATTATGGTCTGCAATTTGGATGTTCCCAACTTTTTGGGAATTATGGTGGTTGGCTAAACTGTGGTGAAATTGATATCATGGAATTAGTTGGTCATCAACCATTTATAATTCATGGAACAATTCATTATTTCAATAATTCACATCAATTTTCAGGGAATAGTTATAGAATATTAATTGAGAATTTTTCAAATGATTTTCACACGTTTAAAGTTGATTGAGAGCCAAATGAAATTCGTTGGTACGTAGATGATAATCTCTAATCTACGAAAAGCACTTGGGCTTCAACTCCAATTGCATACCAAACATCATTCAATAAAAGATTTCATTTCTTAATAAAAGTTGCAGTAGGATGGAATTGACTAGGAAATAGAACTCAATTAACTGTTTTCCCATAATTTATGTGTATAGACTGGGTTTGTGTTTATCAAAAAGATTAAAACCGATTTTAATACAATTTTTTATTTGTCTGTATCTTTTCAGTAATGATAGCAGCGATTTTACCTTCAACCATTCAAAAGTATGCAAATGAAAACGCATACTTTATTGCTATGTGTTGTTTTTTTGCTCTGTTTGGATTTTTAATGGCTACTTGGGTAGGACGGATTCCTGCCATTCACGATTTTGCACACCTAACTACCTCAACATTCGCTGTTGCATTACTTGGAAAAGGTTTAGGTTCAGTAATGGTATTTCCATATGCAGCTACAATGATTGAAAAACTAGGCTCCAAAAAAGCAACAAGAATATTTGGAACTGTTATGATTCTAAGTGTCCCTGTTTTAGGACTTATGCCAAATTTTTGGTTAGTAACCATAGTTCTATTTTTTCAAGGAACCCTAACTTCTTGTTTTGATATTTCAATTAATTCGCTTGGTGGGTATTTCGAAAAAAATCAGGAAAGTCTAGAATGGCTGTGATGCATGCTTGGTTTGCCGTTGGTAGCGTTGGTGGGTCTTTAGTATCAGGATTTGCAGAAAACATGGGATTAAGTCCATTTGTTCACTTTTCCATTATTGCTGTTTTTTTAATGCTAATTCTATGGTTTTTTATACGTTTTATTGATATTCCTGAAAGTAGTGTTCAAGTTGGTAGAAAGGTTTTTGTGTTTCCACATGGGGGATTGTTATTATTAGGTTTAATAGGTTTTTTTGCTTCAATCACAGAAAGTTCGATTTCAAATTGGTCTGTTTTATATTTTAGTGATTATTTAAAAACGGATCAAAGTATGGCACCTTTCGGTTTTGCTCTATATGCTTCATTTATGTTTGTAGGGAGATTAATAGGAGATATCTTAAAAAATCGATTTGGAGCTTCTAAAGTATTGATAACAGGGAATAGTATTGCTTGTTTTTTTAGGTTCAAATTTTTATATCGCTTTGTTAGGTTTTGCCATCACCGGTTTTGGTGTTTCTACAGTGTTCCCATTCTTATTTAGTGCTGCTTCAAAACAAGGGTCAGTTTCTTTGGCATCGGTTGCAACTTTGGGTTATATCGGTGGAATTGCAGCCCCACCACTAATTGGAGCAATAGTAAATGGGAGTAGTTTGTCAGTTGCTATGTTATTCTTATCGGTTATAGCATTAACTATGGCAGTACTTTCTTCACAGTCAAAAATGTTAAAAAAAGAATTAATTGATAATTAGCGTAAATTAATTTTTCTTAAATGGTTCAAACGGCGATTATAAAGAGTGTTGTTTATTCTAGGATATTAAATTTGGGCAAAATGGGTTAAAAAGCACAAGCGGACGCTTGCGCTAGAATTGGGAAGCACAAGCGGATGCTTGCGCTAGAATTGGGAGTACAAGCGGACGCTTGCGCTAGAATTGGGAAGCACAAGCGGATGCTTGCGCTAGAA